>NZ_BMDZ01000007.1 GCF_014636235.1 Tistrella bauzanensis | reverse complement strand
CCTTTTCATGGCGTTGCTTTCCTTTGAGGATTCGACACCCCGAGCCTAACGGCTCAAGGCGAGCAACGCCGCTCTCCCTTTTTTCAACAATGACCGGGACATCCCCCCACGCGAAGGCGCGATCATCAACGAACTGTTCGAGGATGACGCCGGTGCGCTGCACCTTCGGTTCTATTGCTATATCGGCCTGCGCGGCAAGACGCCCGACGGACCCGAGGAGCAGGCCGAGCAGCAGCAGTTCGACAGCGAGGAGGGCTACAGATCCGCCCTGCTGTCGACGCTGAAGCGCACCCGCGAACTGCTTGCCGCGGGTCGGCTCTGATCCTTCCCCCTGATGCCATCGAGGCGCGCGGGCAAACGCTCGCCCCCGGTCAAGCGGCCACGTTCAACCGCCACTCTGGCACGGGCCTTCCTTTGAAGACGACAGGAAACACCACCCTCATCACCGGCGGTGGCACAGGGATCGTGGAAGCGCTCGCGCACCGCTTCCACGACCTCGGCAACACTGATCACATCAACGTCTTGGGATCTGTCCTCTGTGGTCAGACTCGTCTCGGAAGAGATCGTTATTGTCGAACAGCGATGACGTTGATGCGGGCGCTGCGGGGCTGAGCGCCGGTACGATCCGCATCTGCCACATGGGCCGATGGTGGTCGGTGGGCCGTGTCGGTGGTGATCCCGAGGATCACATCACCGACGCGGCCACGCCGCCGGTCAGAGCGTTTCCAGCGCCAGAGCAATTCCTTGGCCGCCGCCGATGCAGAGGGTGACGATGCCTCGCCGGATGCCGTCACGCTTCATGGCGTAAAGCAGCCGGGTGGTAAGGATTGCGCCGGTGGCACCGATCGGGTGACCATGTGCGACGGCACCGCCTTCGACATTGATGATATCCTCGGGCAAGCCAAGCTCGCGGGCGACGGCGATGGGCACGGCCGCGAAGGCTTCGTTGATCTCGATGCGCTCGATATCGCCGAGTGTCCAGCCGGCCCGGCTCAACGCCTTGCGCACCGCCGGCACCGGGCCCAGCCCGAACAGGCCGGGTTCGACGGCGGCGACGCCATAGCCGGCAAGGCGGGCCATGGGCTCGATGCCCTTCGCCTCGGCAAAACCGCGCTCGGCGACGATCATCGCCGCGGCGGCGCTGTTCAGCCCGGGCGCGTTGCCGGCGGTGATGGTGCCGTCCGGACGGAAGGCGGGCTTCAGCCGGGCGAGCGTCTCGATGGTGGTATCCGGGCGGGGGGCTTCATCGACCGCGAATTGCTCCTTGCCCTTGCGACCCTTGATTTCGACCGCGACGATCTCGTCTGCGAACCGCCCGGCATCACGTGCGGCGGCGAAGCGCTGCTGCGACCGCGCGGCGAAGGCGTCCTGCGCCTCACGCGTGATCTGGAGCCTGGTCACGAGGTCTTCGGTGTGCCAGCCGGAATGCTGACCGGAGAAGGCGTCGTTGAGCCCGTCGGTCAACATGCTGTCGAAGATCTGGGCCGGCCCCATCCGGTAGCCCCAGCGACCGCCATCCATCAGATATGGCGCCCGGTCCATGTTCTCCATGCCGCCGGCAATGGCGGCATCACTGTCGCCGGCGGCAATTTCCAGCGCGGCGGACAGGATGGCCTGCGCGCCCGAGCCGCAGACGCGGTTGACGGTCAGCGCAGGCACGGAAACCGGAAGCCCGCCGCCGATGGCTGCCTGGCGGGCCGGATTCATCCGATTGCCGGCCTGGATGACATTGCCCATCACCACGGTGCCGATGTCATCGCCTGAAAGCCCTGCGCGTCGAAGGGCTTCCTGCACGACCATGGCCCCGAGGTCGGTTGCCGGCACGCCTTTGAGCGCGCCGTTATAGGCGCTGATCGCCGTGCGGACCGGATGGCCAAGGATGATGTGACGCGTGCTCATGATGTTCTCCAGACCTTGATGTCGGCGTCGATGGCGCAGCGTTCAGATGATGGAAGGCGATGTTGCGGCTGCAATGTCCGCATAGTCCGCGATACCCGCACCATAGAGCGTCGCCGGGATGAATGCCGCGAGCGGCCGCCGGCTTGCGGTCGCTCCGCCAGATCGGGATTGGCGATGAACGGGCGACCGAAGCCGACCAGCGTCCACGGCGCGCAAATCCTTCGCGAGAAGCGGTTGCGATACCGGCAGAGGCGCCGGTGATGAATGGGATGGCGGTCATGGCATTGCCCTTCCCTGGTGGGGCTCATATTCATGACAGGCATCATCATAGATCATAAATATGATAATCATCATGTAAATGTCAACGGCACGGGCGAAGAATTTCAGCTCCAAGGACGACCTGATCGGGCAGGCCTTCGTTCCGTCGGTCACGGAGTCGCCCGGATCACGGCCACAGGCCACATCGGGGCCGGCCGGTTCCGCGCGGCCGACCCAGCCGGTCAATCCTGCGCGTCCCTCTGTGGGAGAGCGAATGCGATGACCTCGTCGCCATTGCGAGACCTGATGCCACCATGCCCGCCGGCGGCGATGACCACATATTGCCGACCGTCCGCGCCTATGTAAGTCAGCGGCGTGGCGTTGCCGCCAGCCGGCAGATGGACCTGCCACAGGGTTCGCCCGGTGCGGGCATCGAGGGCGCGCATGTATTGATCGGTGGTCGCGGCAATGAAAATGAGCCCGCTGGCGGTCGCGGCACTGCCGCCCATGCTGAATACGCCAGTCGGCAGACCAACAGGCATTCGCAGACCGAAGGGGCCCATGTCGCGTGTGGTGCCGAACGGCCGTTTCCACACGATCTCGCGGCTCACGAGGTCGATCGCCTGCATCTGCCCCCAGGGCGGACGGGCACAGGGCACGCCCAGCACGTTCAGCCAGGGGTCGACCTTGATTGCGAATGGCGTGCCATGCTGCGGATTGTTGCTGAACGGCGGCTGCGGATATGGCTCTCCCCAGCCGCTCCAGGGCTGGTAGAGATCTTTCGCGAAACCTTTCTCATAGGGCAGCATCTTCAGTTTGAACGGCATGAAAGTGGTGTTGATGTACATCAGCTTCCGCGCCGGATCGATGGTCGGGCCGTACCAGTCGGAGGTACCGTCAAACGCCGGCCAGCCGATGGTGGGTGTCAGACCGGGCGGCGTGAACAGCCCGTCATCTCGCATGTGGTGAAAGGTGATGCGGCACAGCAACTGGTCGATCGGCGTGGCGCCCCACATGTCTGTCGCCTGAAGCTTCGGCGCTCTCAGCGACGGCATGTCGACCGAGAAGGGCTGGGTCGGCGAATAGCGTTCGCCGGGGATATCGCCCTGCGGCACCGGCCGTTCCTCGGCCGGCGCGATCGGCTCACCGCTGCGCCGGTCGATCACGAAGATCTCGCCTTGCTTGGTGGTCTGGACCAGCGCAGGGATCGTGCCGCCATCGCCATCGCCATCGCCATCGCCATCGGGAAGATCGACCAGCGATGGCCCGATCGGAAGGTCGAAGTCCCACAGGCCGTGATGCACGGTCTGGAAATGCCAGCGCTCTCGGCCGGTCGTCGCGTCGAGCGCCACCAGCGCGCCGGAATAGGCCTCGTCGAACGGCCGCCGGCCGCCGCCATAATAGTCGGGCGTCGCGTTACCGAGCGGAATATAGATCAGATTGAGCTGCGGGTCGGCCGAATACACGCCCCAGCCATTGGGGGTTCCGCGCGTATACACCTCGTCTGGGCCGAGGGGGTCGGTCGGTGGATTGCGCCCCAGATCCCAGGACCATGCCAGATGCCCATCGACGGCATCGAAGGCGCGGATCACGCCGGATGGTTCACCGACCGTCTGATTGTCATAGACCCAGCCGCTCAACACGATCTTGCCGTTCATCACCATCGGTGGCGAGGTGATGAAATGGAAGCCGGGCGGCACCGGCCCCATGTTCTGGCGCAGATCGACCATGCCTTCGTCGCCGAACGTCTCGCAGGGTTTGCCGGTCGTGGCGTCGAGCGCGAACAGACGCGGAAGGTCCGAGGCGGTGGAGACGATGTGCTGCCGGCAGGGCGTGCCCTCAGGCGCCTCGAAATACGAGACGCCGCGGCAGGCCTGATAGATGTTGTGCGACATGTCCCCGCCCGGCTGGAAGCGCCAGAGCCGTTCGCCCGTGGTCGCGTCGAGCGCGATCACGTCGCGGTGCGGTGTGCACAGATACAGCGAATCATCCACCTTGATCGGGGTCGCCTCGAAGCTGAATTCGCGGCCGCGCTTTTTCTCGCCCGGCTTCGGCATGTCGCCGGTCGAGAACGACCACACCTTTTCAAGGCGGGCGACATTGTCGGGGGTGATCTGGTCGAGCGCCGAAAACCGGTCATTCGCATGGGTGCCGCCATAGGATCGCCAGTCCGCTCTGGCGATGAAGCGGTCGGCGGGCGCCTGTGCCCCGACCGTCCAGCCCGATGTGTCGTCGGTGCGGGCATAGCGCATGTCGGTGATCCGGTAACCCGCCGCGAAGACGAGACCGATCAGAACCATACAGGCAAGCATGCCGCCCCACGACACCGCCCGGACCTGGCTGTGGCCGGCAATCTGCCCATGCCCGGGGGCCTTCAAGAGCCGGCCTGCCACCCACGGCGACAAGATCCAGATGCCCAGCACCAATGGCGCGACAAGTCGCGGCAGAAGCGCCCAGCCGTCGAGGCCTGCCTCATAGATCGCCCAGGCGATTGTGCCGATCAGCACCGCCACATAGACCCATACGCCGGCCGGGTGGCCGGATGACATCACGGTGCCGCTCAGCACAAGCAGCAGTCCGGTGACAAGATAATATGGCGTACCCCCCAGGTAGAGCAGCCAGCCCCCAAGGACCGCAAGCGCAAGGCCGATCAATCCGACGAGGATGCCGGTGATCAGCACGATCCCGCCGGGCCGGCGGGGCGGATGAAGCAGGTCTCGCATGATGAACGCTCCGGTTCGGACTGCGGCATCCGGCCGGGCCGGGTGACACGACCGGCGCCAGTGACCGTCGGCATCGATGACGGCCGGCTTGCGCCCCCAACAGCACGTCGGGCGAATTGTTTCCGATCGATGCCTCCGCTCCGTGGCGATCATCCGGGCATGCAGCGCCATGCAGGCGGTCATACTTGCCCCTTGAGACGGCCGGAAATCTCCCCTACAACTGACGCGACATCAAGAGTTGGGGCGCGCCCAACGCCAACCTGCCGACCGGGCAAGGTGGCACTCCCGCCTGTTTCATGGGGGAGGATGTGGCCGAACCGGCAATCAATCGGATCACGCCACGGCGCCAGCCCCGCACTACGTCGGAGGATGAACGCGTCGATGCCGATCAAGATTCCCGATGACCTGCCGGCCCGGAGCACGCTTGAAGCCGAAGGCGTGATGGTCATGCGTGAGACCGACGCCATACGGCAGGATATCCGGCCGTTGCGGGTCGGGCTGCTCAATCTCATGCCCAACAAGATCCGGACGGAAACCCAGATCGCGCGTCTGATCGGCGCGACGCCGCTGCAGGTCGAATTGTCGCTGATCCGCATCGGCAGCCATGTCGCGCGCAATACATCCGTTGATCATATGAGTTCATTCTATCGAAGCTGGGACGATATCCGGTCGGAGCGCTTCGACGGTTTCATCATCACCGGTGCCCCCATTGAACGGCTGCCCTTTGAAGAGGTCACCTATTGGGGGGAGCTGTGCGACGTGTTCGATTGGACCCAGACGAACGTTCATCGCTGCTTCAATATCTGCTGGGGCGCGCAGGCGGCGGTGCATCATTTCCACGGTGTGCCCAAGCATGACCTGCCGGAAAAGGCCTTTGGCGTTTTCCGGCATCGCAATCTGGCGCCGGCCTCGCCCTATCTGCGCGGCTTTTCCGACGACTTCTCGATTCCCGTATCACGCTGGACCGAGATCCGGCGCGAGGATCTGCCCCGGGATGCCGGCATCACCGTGCTGGCCGACAGTGACGACGCCGGCTTGTGCCTGCTCGACGATCCGCGGCACCGCTCGCTGCACATGTTCAATCATCTTGAATACGACCGGACCTCGCTTGCCGAGGAATACCAGCGCGATGTGGCGACCGGCGATGCCATTCAGGTGCCGAAGAACTACTTTCCCAAGGACGACCCGACCCGGGAGCCGGAGAACCGCTGGCGCAGCCACGCCCATCTGCTGATCGGCAACTGGATCAACGAGATCTACCAGACCACGCCATTCGACATCGAGGCCATCGGCGCCGATTGACGGCACGGTCAATCGCCATGGTCGCGGCCGGCATCGCCAAGGGCGGCGATTCGGCCGCGCAGCCAGTGCTGGCCGGGATGGGTGTCGTTGCGACGGTGCCATGACATGACGAACGGCACGGTCGGCAGATCCAGCGGCGGTGGCAGCATCACCAGTGCATCGGCATGGCCCGAGGCCATGATCACGCCTTCCATCAGGGTCGCGATCAGGTCCGACCGCGCCACCAGCAGCGGCGCCGCGTACATGTGGGGCAGGGTCAGGGCCAGGTGCCGTTTCAGACCCCGTCTCGCCAGAGCCGCGTCCACCTGCCCGAACTGGTCGCCTTCGGGCGAGACCAGCAGATGCGACAGCGTGAGGAAAGCGGTCAGATCCAGCGGTGCCTGTGCGGCCGGGTGATCTTTCCGCAGCACACAGACGAAGCGTTCCCTGAACAGCGGCTGGTGCAGGATCCGACCGCCGCCGGTTGCGGTGGGCGGAACGCCAACGGCGATATCGACCGTGCCGGCATCCAGCATCGCGATTGCATCGTCTCGGGCCGCGATGTCGCGGACATGCAGGGCCATGCCCGGTGCGTCATGCCGCAGCCGGTCCAGCAGTCGTGGCAGCATCAGAAGGCCCGGATGATCCGATATGCCCAGCGAGATCGCGGTTGTCGCGGTCGCGGGATCGAAAGTCCGGTCAGCGCCCAATGCCCGGTCTATCTGGGCCAGCGCCTGAGCCAGCGGTTCGGCCAGATCGATCGCCCGTGGTGTCGGTTGCAGACCGTGCGGCGCCCGGACGAACAGGTCATCCCCGATCAGCGCGCGCAACCGCGCCAGTGCCGCACTCATGGCCGGCTGGCTGCGCCCGATCCGGGTACCGGCGCGGGTGACGCTGCGTTCCGTCATCAGTGCGTCGAAGGCGATGAGCAGGTTGAGGTCGATGCGATGAAGATCCATGCGGTGGATGTTCACATATATTCTCTATCGATTTCAATGATGATGCAGCCGGGCCTATTCCTGTGGGGGTGACGCTGACATCAACTCTCATTCAGGACGACCGGACCCATGGCCATGTCGCTACACCATCAGGAACAGCCCGGCCCGCAGGGGCTGGGCGCCGACGACCGCCGTGTCGTCGAGCTGCTCTATCGCGCCTTCAGTGACGGCAATCCGGATCTTCTGGACCAGGCGGTGGCCATCGACTGGCAGGACATCCCATTGGCACCGCACCAGCAGCCGGGCCGCGCGGGGATGAAACCGCTGATCCTGGCGTTCGCTGCCGCCTTCAGCGATCTGCAGATCACTATACTCGACATGATCGGCCAGCCCGGTCGCGTGGCGGTGCGGGCCGTCATCACCGGCACCCATACCGGCCCTTGGTTCGGGGTGGCGCCGACCGGGCGATCGTTCCAGATCGCGATCCACGAATTTCATGCCATCGCCGATGGCCGGCTGACCCATACCTGGCATCTGGAGGACTGGTTCGGCTGGCTGGGGCAGGTGGGCGCCTGGCCAGTGGTGTCGACGGAGGCCGGGTCATGAAGGCGGCACGATTCCATGCCTATGGTGCCGAGGTTATTGTCGAGAGCGTGGCACAGCCCGCGATCGGCCCCGACGAGGTTCTGGTCGAGGTCAAGGCCGCGGCGTTGAACCCGCTGGACGTGAAGATGCATGCCGGCTGGATGCATGAGGTGTTTCCGGTGGATCTTCCACACACCATCGCCACCGATCTGGCCGGTGTCGTGACACGGGTGGGCGACCAGGTGCAGCGGTTCAGGCCCGGTGATCATGTTGTCGGCCGCAGCGATCCCACCCGTGGTGGCGCCATGGCCGGCTCTGCGGCGATACCCGCCGATCATCTGGTGCCCGTGCCGGCAGGGCTGTCGCTGACCGATGCCGCCGGCATTCCCACCGCCGCCGGCACCGCATGGCAGGCCCTGATCGAGATGGCGGCTCTGCGCGCGGGCCAGACGGTTCTGGTACATGCGGGGGCGGGCGGCGTCGGCGGTTTTGCTATTCAGTTCGCTCGCATGGCCGGCGCGCGGGTGATCGCAACGGCATCGGGAACCGGCATCGACATTGCCCGCCGGCTCGGTGCCGACCAGGTTATCGACTATCGCACCGACGAGTTCGCCGCGGTGGCCTCAGGGGTCGATGTCGTGCTCGACACCATCGGCGGCGAGACCCAGCGGCGGTCATTCGGCGTGCTGCGGTCCGGTGGCCGGTTGCTTGCGATCTCGGAGGCGCCCGATCCGGCGCTGGCCGCCGCATATGGGGTTGAGGCGGATTTCGTCTTCCATCGCTCCAGCGGCCGGCGGCTTCAGGCCATGGTCGACGCCATCGTGACCGCGGGCCTGACGGTTCCAATCGATCGCGTGGTGGCCCTGGATGATCTGGCCGCGGCACTGCGTCATCAGGCATCGGGCAGGGCGCGGGGCAAGATTATCATTGCCATGGGCTGATACCTAGAGCCGGCGCCATCAGCCTTGCTCCATCACCAGCCGTCCGGCCGTCGCACCGGTCAGGGCGCTGAAGCGGCGGTCGAAATCGCGCGCGATATCGGCGATGCTCACCTGGCCCAGGCGGTCGAGCAGGACGGCTTCGGCCGCCTGCATCGCCTGGGCGAGCGTGGCGTTGACCGCCTGTTCCACCAGACAATCGGGCTGGTCGACCGACGGCCCGATGGCGAACACCGGCGGATCGCCCAGCGCGCGATAGACATCGAGCAGGGTGATGTCGTCCAGCCGGCGAGCCAGGGTCCAGCCGCCGCCATGGCCTTTTTCCGACCGCACATAGCCTTGGTCGCGCAGGCCGGCCATGGTCCGGCGCACCACCACTGGGTTGGTGTTCAGCATCCCGGCAATGGTTTCGGATGTCGCGACGCCGTCATGGCGATCCATGTGGATCAGCACATGCAGCATGCGTGACAGGCGGCTGTCGGCGCGCATCGGGTGGGGTGCTCCTTCATCACGGTCGATTGGCTCGGCTGTCCCGCGATGATAGCAGGGCACCGCTATCGTAACCAGAAAAGTGGCGTGATGGCTTGTGTCGCCGATATACGTAACTTATAAAGATGCGTGATATTCAGGCATGACCGGAGACCCGCAGCCATGAACCATGACGTGATCATTATCGGGGGCAGTTTTGCCGGCTTGTCCGCCGCCATGCAGTTGGCACGTGCCCGTCGCCGGGTGCTGGTGATCGACGCTGGACGCCCACGCAACCGTTTCGCTGCCGCATCCCATGGCTTTCTGGGCCAGGATGGTCAGAGCCCGCAGGCGATCATGGATCTGGGCGCCCGTCAGCTGCTGGCCTATCCGACCGCGCGGATGATCGGGGGCGAGGCGATCTCGGCCTGGAAAACCGATGACGGCTTCAATGTCATGCTGGCCTCCGGCGAGGCGTTGACCACCCGCCGGCTGATCCTGGCCGTGGGCGTCGCCGACGATCTGCCGCCCGTGCCGGGGCTGGCCGAGCGCTGGGGCGTGGGCGTGATGCACTGCCCCTATTGCCACGGCTATGAGGTGGCGGGGCGCGATCTGGCGGTGCTGGCCTATGACGCGCGGGGTGTTCATCAGGCGATGATGCTGCCCGATTGGGGCCCGACCACGCTGCTGGTCCATGACGGTTTCACCCCCGATGCCGATCAGGTGGCCGGGCTTGCCGCGCGCGGCGTGACCATCGAGACCACGCCGATCGCGCGGCTGACCGGACCGGCACCGGTGCTGGCGGCCGTGGAACTCGTCGATGGTCGGGTTCTGCCGGTTGCGGGTCTGTTCGTCGCGCCAAACACCCGCATCGCCAGTCCTCTGGCCGAACAACTGGGCTGCGCGGTCGAGGACGGGCCGATGGGGCCATATCTGCGCGTCGACGACTGGAAGCAGACCAGCATCGCCGGGGTGTTTGCCGCTGGCGACGCGGCAGGGCCGATGCACAACGCCACATTGGCCTCTGCCGCCGGTGTCATGGCCGGTGTCGGCGCCCATCAGTCGCTGATTGCGGCGGCGATCAATCGGGCCGTTTCGGGATCTCCATCCCCCGCTGCACCGCCGGCCGCGCCAGTCCGCGCGCCAGCCACGCCGGCACATGGGTGAGGCTGGCATAATCGACCAGATCACCGGCGCTATAGAAGCCGATCAGATTGCGCACCCAGCCCAGGGTGGCGATATCGGCGATCGTATAGTCATCGCCCATGATCCAGTCGCGGCCATCAAGCCGCGCTTCAAGAACCGCCAGCAAACGCTTGCTTTCGTCGCGATATCGGACAAGCGGCCGCTTGTCTTCGATCTCGCGGCCGGCGAATTTGTGGAAATAGCCAAGCTGGCCGAAGATCGGGCCGATCGCCGCCATCTGGAACATCACCCATTGCACGCACTGCCAGCGTGCCGCCGGGTCGGCCGGCAGGAACCGGCCGGTCTTTTCCGCCAGATAAAGCAGGATTGCGCCAGATTCAAATAGACCAAGCGGCGCGCCGCCGGGGCCGTCCGGATCGATGATCGCCGGAATCTTGCCATTGGGGTTCAACGACAGAAAGGGTGGCGTCCAGGTCTCGTTCTGGCCGATATCGATCAGATGCGGTTCATAGGCGAGGCCGGTTTCTTCCAGCATGATCGAGACCTTCACGCCGTTTGGCGTGGGCAACGAATAGAGCTGAATGCGGTCCGGGTGTTGTGCGGGCCAGCGGGTGGTGATCGGGAAGGATGAAAGATCAGCCATGGATGGGCTCCTGCTGCGGTGTCGGGTCATGCTCTGCCTGGGCGTCGGTTACGGCGGACCGGCCGAAGACGGTGCGCCCGCCATAGCTGGCGGAGCGGCGGCGCTCTTCGGCTATGAAGGCGTCGACCGAGGGTCCGGTTGCATGCCGTTCCAGCCGCCGCGCCTGTTCGTCGAGGCGCCGGATGGCATCGAGCCGCTCGTCATTGCCGAGCCGCGCGGTTGAAACCGCCGCCTTCAGCACCGTGATCGTCTGATCGTAAACGGTGAGCGGCACCGGAAAAGGTGCGCCATCCTTGCCGCCATGGGCCAATGAGAACCGGGCCGGATCGGTGAAACGGCAAGGGGCACCATGAACCACCTCGGCCACCAGCGCCAGTGACCGCACCGTGCGGGCACCCACGCCCGGCACCAGCAGCAGTTCGGCGAAATCCGCCGGACCATTGCTGGCGGCGGCGGCAAGCGCGCCATGCAGGCGCCGGCTGACCACGTCTTCCGGGCGGACGTCGTGACGCGCCGGCATCACCAGATGCGGCAGCATCGGCTGGTCGGGGCAGGGTGGGGCAGCCGTCGCCACGGCCGGCACGGCCGCACGGTCGATCGCCGCCATCTCGCGCAGGATGCCGTCGGGCCCCAGATCGTGAAGCAGATCCAGTTGGCCATGCCGCGAGGCGGCGGCGCGATGGTCGGTCAGGTTGATGATCCGGCCCTGGGTCTGGCCGTCGATCGCCGCATGGGGGGCCTCGACGAAGCTGGTCAGATCTTCCGACAGCCAGTGATAGCGGCGGGCCATGCGGCTGTCGCCATTCATCCCCTGCTGCACCACCACCCAGCACCCGTCATCGCTGACGATGAAGCCATGAAGATAGAGGTCGAAGCCGTCCTGCACGGCGGCGCTGTCGACCTTGGCGACCAGCCGGCTGGCCCGTGCCAGCGCCGCACCGTCCAGGCCCGTCCTGTCGCCAACCGCCAGCAATTCCTGAGGCGTGCGTCGCGAATGGCTGCCGCGCCCACCGCAGACATGAATGCCCAGCGCCGCCCCCTGGTCGCCCAGCCCGCGTTTCAGCGCGCCCATCACCGAGGTGGTGATGCCCGAGGAATGCCAGTCCATTCCCATTACCGCGCCGAAAGACTGGAACCAGAAGGGATGGGCCATGCGGCGCAGGAATTCGTCGCGGCCATAGTGATGAATGATCGCCTCGGCGACCACGGCGCCGAGGCGCGCCATGCGCTGGGCCAGCCAGCCCGGCACCCGGCCATTATGCAAGGGCAGATCGGCACGTCCGGCCCGTTTCGCCACGATTTTTTACGCCTCTCCAGGAACAGATATCGAACGATTTTATCATATCGACCACGCCCGGGCCATGACCGGCAGCGATGACGGCGGCGTAATTCGCGGGCGACTTGATCGGTGTCAAGCTGCGCGGCACCAGGCCGTGCGACCATCGCTGCCGCATCAGGCGAGGGAGATCCGATGAAAGCGATGGTTCTGCATGGCCCAGGCCAGGCTCTTGTCCTGGAAGACCGGCCCGATCCGCAGCCGGGTGCGGCCGAGGTGGTGGTGCGGGTGGAGGCCTGCGCAGTCTGCCGCACCGATCTGCATGTGGTGGATGGCGACCTGCCCGATCTGCTGCGGCCGGTGGTGCCGGGCCATGAAATCGTCGGCATGGTCACCGCCGTGGGCGCGGATGTCGACCCGTCACGGCTGGGACGGCGGGTGGGGGTGCCCTGGCTTGGCCATACCTGCGGATGCTGCCGGTTCTGCGAGACCGGGGCCGAGAATCTGTGCGACCATCCGGTCTTCACCGGCTATACCCGCGATGGCGGCTTCGCGACCCATGTCGTGGCCGATGCCGCCTTCACCGTGCCGCTCGACGGACCCCGCGACCCGATGACGACCGCCCCCTTGATGTGCGCTGGGCTGATCGGCTGGCGGGCGCTGTCGATGGCGGGTGATGCGCGGCGTATCGGTCTCTACGGCTTCGGCGCCGCCGCCCATATCATCGCCCAGGTCTGCCGCTGGCAGGGGCGCGAGGTCTATGCCTTCACCAGCCCCGGCGATCACGCGGCACAGGATCATGCCCGGTCGCTGGGCGCGGTCTGGGCCGGAGGTTCCGACATGGCGCCGCCCGCGTTGCTGGATGCGGCCATCATCTTCGCGCCGGTGGGCGCGCTGGTGCCGGCGGCGTTGGCGGCGGTGGTGAAGGGCGGCATCGTGATCTGCGGCGGCATCCATATGAGCGACATTCCGGCCTTTCCCTATCGGCTGCTATGGGGCGAACGCCGGCTGGTGTCGGTCGCCAATCTGACCCGGGCCGACGCGACCGCATTCATGGCGGTGGCACCGAAGGTGGGCCTGCGCGTGGCGGTGACGGTGTATCCGCTGGCCGACGCCAACCGCGCGCTCGACGATCTGCGCCATGGGCGGTTCCAGGGCGCGGCGGTGCTGGTGCCCTGACCCGCCCTGGCCCGCTCTTCCGGCCGATCCGGCGGCGAGGCCTTCTCACCGGCCGGAAAACAGGAAACACTGTCCCCACAAGCCCAAGACCCGCCAAGGGTCCGCGGCAGTGGGGAGGATCGATATGCCATATAATGAACGGTCAAAGCACATCACCGGCGGCATCGCGCGGTCGCCGAACCGGGCGATGTATTATGCGCTGGGCTATCAGACCGAAGACTTCGACAAGCCGATGATCGGCATCGCCAACGGTCATTCCACCATCACCCCCTGCAATGCCGGGCTGCAACCGCTGGCCGATGCCGCGATCGCGGCGGTGAGGGCGGCGGGTGGCAATCCGCAGGTCTTCGGCACGCCGACGATTTCCGACGGCATGGCCATGGGCACCGAGGGCATGAAGTATTCGCTGATCTCGCGTGAGGTGATTGCCGACTGCATCGAAACCTGCGTTCAGGGCCAGTGGATGGACGGCATTCTGGTCGTCGGCGGCTGCGACAAGAACATGCCCGGCGGCATGATCGCGCTGGCCCGCGCCAATGTGCCCGGCATCTATGTCTATGGCGGCACCATCAAGCCCGGGCGTTGGAAGGGAAAGGATCTGTCGATCGTCTCGGCGTTCGAGGCGGTCGGCGCGCGCATGGCCGGCCGCATGGACGATGAGGATTTCGAGGGCATCGAGCGCAATGCCTGCCCGTCCACCGGCTCCTGCGGAGGCATGTACACCGCCAATACGATGAGTTCGTCGTTCGAGGCGCTGGGCATGTCGCTGATGTCGTCGTCGACCATGGCCAATCCCGACCCTGAAACCGCCGACAACGCCGCCGCCTCGGCGCGGGTGCTTGTGGAGGCGGTGAAGGCCGGCATCCGGCCGCGCGACATCATCACCCGGCAGTCGATTGAGAATGCGGTGGCCCTGATCATGGCCACCGGCGGATCCACCAACGGCGTGCTGCACTATCTGGCGATCGCCCATGCGGCCGAGGTGGAATGGACCCTGGATGATTTCGAGCGGGTGCGCCGCAAGGTGCCGGTGATCTGCGACCTCAGGCCGTCGGGCCAGTATATGGCGGTGGATCTGCATCAGGTGGGCGGCGTGCCGCAGGTGCTGAAGATCCTGCTGAATGCCGGGCTGATCCATGGCGACTGCCTGACCATCACCGGCCGCACACTGGGGGAGGAGCTTGCAGGCGTGCCCGACGCGCCGCCGGCGGGCCAGACCGTCATCCGCCCGATCGATCAGGCGCTGTATGGCGAGGGTCATCTGGCGATCCTGAAGGGCAACCTCGCGACCGGTGGTGCCGTCGCCAAGATCAGCGGCCTGAAGAATCCGGTGATCTCAGGCCCGGCGCGGGTATTCGACGACGAGGCATCGGCCATGGAGGCGATCCTGTCCGACCGCATCCGGCCGGGCGACGTGCTGGTGTTGCGCTATCTGGGCCCCAGGGGCGGCCCGGGCATGCCCGAGATGCTGGCGCCGACATCGGCAATCATCGGCCGCGGGCTGGGCGAGAGCGTCGGGCTGATCACCGATGGCCGGTTCTCGGGCGGCACCTGGGGCATGGTGGTCGGGCATGTGACGCCCGAAGCCTTTGACGGCGGCACCATCGCCCTGGTGCGCGAAGGCGATACCATCACCATCGATGCCCACCGTCAGTTGTTGGAGCTGGAGGTGGACGCCGAGGAAATCGAGAGCCGCCGTCAGGCCTGGCGCCAGCCGCCCCCACGCTATACCCGCGGCGTGCTGGCGAAATTCGCCCGTCTGGCACGCTCGGCGAGCGAGGGCGCCGTCACCGACTGATCGCACGGCATCTAATCCTTTGCGAATTCCACGGGAACGGCCGGCGCATCCGGGCGTTGGGGACATGTCACCCATGGCGGCCGCGGCACAGCGGCCGCCATGGCGCACGCATGGGGCACAGCCCGCCCCGGCGGGCGACCGACAGCTTGCCCAATTGCCGAGGAGAGGATGCCATGGCCGACAGACGCGACATGTCCGCGAACCCGGAACGGCGCGAAGACGGTGGCCGACCTTCCGGGGCCGGTGTCTGGGTGGTCAGGGCTCTGGCCCTGGTCATCTTTCTCATTGGTCTGGTGCTTGCGGGCGGCGGCACGTGGCTGCTCAGCCTGGGCGGATCGGCCTATTACGTCCTGGCGGGGCTGGGGTTGATCGTGGCCGGCGTGCTGCTGGCGCGGGGGCGTATGTCCGGCGCCCTGGTCTATGCGGTGGTGTTCGCGGCCACCGTGATCTGGGCGTTCTGGGAGGTCGGCATCGCCAATGGCTGGGCGCTGGTGCCACGGCTGGTCGGGCCGCTGGTGCTGATGATGCTGGTGGCGGCCGTGCTGCCGCTGCTGCGTCCGGGGCGGATCGGCTGGGGCGGCGCGCTGGGTGGGGTGGTCGGTCTGGCCGTGCTGGCGGTGGTCGTGACCGTGATCTCGATCCAGGCGGCGCCCGATCGACAGATGGCGGCGGTGCCGCGCGCCGACGCCGGCTCCATGCCCGACCCGTCGATCCGCGAGACGGGGGCCGACTGGCCGGCCTATGGCGGCACCTACAGCTCCAGGCGGTATTCGCCACTGTCGCAGATCACGCCCCGGAATGTCGGGCAGTTGCAGCGGGCGTGGCTGTACCATACCGGCGACCTGCCGAGCGAAGAGGCGAAAGACAGCTATGGTGCCGAGACCACGCCGCTGAAGATTGGCGACACGTTGTATCTGTGCTCGGCCAAGAACATCCTGATCGCGCTGGATGCGGCGACCGGCGAGGAACGCTGGCGCCATGATCCGGGGGTCGAGGACAAGTACATTCCCTATACCGCCGCCTGCCGTGGCGTGAGCTATTTCGAGGGTGCCGACGCGCCGGCTCCGCCCGCGGCGCCCGGCGAGGCGGCACCCGGCGGCGCCACCGAAGCCGCCACCGAAGCCGCCACCGGGTGCGCGACCCGCATCATCGAGGGCACGCTGGATGGCCGGATCATCGCGGTCGATTCCGAGACCGGCACGCCCTGCGCCGGCTTCGGCACGAACGGACAAGTCGACATCAAGGAAGGCATGGGCGATGTGGTGCCCGGCATGGTGTCGATCACTTCGCCGCCGGTCATCGTCCAGGGCGTGATCGTCACCGGCCATCAGGTTCTGGACGGCCAGAAGCGGAGCGCGCCATCGGGCGTCATCCAGGGTTATGACGCCATCACCGGCGAGCAGCGCTGGGCCTGGGACATGACCCGTCCCGATCTGACCCTGCCGCTGCCCGAGGGTGAGGCATATACCCGCGGCACCCCCAATATGTGGACCACGGCATCGGGCGACGAGGAACTGGGGCTGGTCTATCTGCCGATGGGCAATTCGGCGGTCGATTACTGGAGCAGCGATCGCAGCGAGGCCGAGAACCAGTATTCGACATCGCTGGTGGCAATCGACGTCAACACTGGCCGCCCGGCCTGGTCGTTCCAGACCGTGCACAAGGATGTGTGGGATTACGATCTGGGGTCGCAGGCGACGCTGGTCGATTATCCCACCGCCGACGGCCCGGTGCCGGCCCTGATCCTGCCCAGCAAGCAGGGCGACATCTATATTCTGAACCGCCGCACCGGCGAACCGCTGACCGGGGTCGAGGAACGCCCCGTCCCGCAGGGCGGTGTGGAGCCCGACGAACGGTCGCCGACCCAGCCGGCATCGCTGTTCCACACCCTGCGCAAATCCGATCTGACCGAGGCGCGGATGTGGGGCATGTCGCCGATCGACCAGATGATCTGCCGCATCCAGTTCCGTCAGGCCAGCTATAAGGGCTTCTATACCCCGCCGACCACGGATCAGCACTGGATCGAATATCCGGGCTATAACGGCGGCTCGGACTGGGGCGGGGTCGCGGTCGACCCGCTGCGGCGTGTGATCATCGCCAACTATAACGATATGCCCAACCACAACATCCTGGTCCCGCGTGAACGGGCCGACGAACTGGGCTGGGCGCCGCGATCGGAAAGCCGCGGCGAGATCGGCGGCCAGGAAGGCGCCGGCGATCCGCAGGCCGGCACGCCCTATGCCATCAACGTCAATGCCGGCTGGCGCCTGCCGGTCACCCTGCTGCTGTGCAAGGAGCCGCCCTATGGCGGGATCCGCGCCATCGACATGGACACCGGGCAGACCCTGTGGGACCGGCCCTTGGGCGAGGCGCGCACCAATGGGCCGTTCGGCATTCCGTCGATGCTGCCGGTCACCATCGGCACGCCCAATAATGGCGGATCGGTGGTCACCGCCGGCGGGCTGATCTTCATCGCCGCCGCCACCGACAACCTGATCCGGGCCATCGACATGGAGACCGGCGAAACCGTCTGGCAGGACACGCTGCCGGCCGGCGGTCAGGCGACACCGATGACCTATGAGGCGGGTGGCCGGCAATATCTGGTGATTATGGCCGGTGGCCATCACTTCATGGAAACCCCGATCGGCGATGAGCTGATCGCCTATGCGCTGCCCGCGCAATGAGGGGGTGTTGACGCCATGGCTGCCGGTTCAGGGCAATCCGCGACGCCGGGGGCGGGGTCGGCAAAGGCCGGATCGAAGCGCACGATCTATACGGCCCTTGCCGGCAACCTGCTGATCGCGATCACCAAGTTTGCCGCCGCCTGGTACACCGGCAGTTCGGCGATGCTCAGCGAAGGTGTGCATTCGCTGGTCGACACCAGCAATGAAATCCTGCTGCTGCATGGCATCCGGCGCTCGACCCTGCCGCCGGACGCCGTACATCCCATGGGCCATGGCCGCGAGCTTTATTTCTGGAGCTTCGTGGTCGCGGTTCTGGTCTTCGCGCTGGGGGCCGGGGTGTCGTTCTATGAGGGCGTCAGCCATGTCCTGAACCCCGAACCCGCCACCAACCTCACGGTCAGCTATATCGTGCTGGCGGCCTCGGCGGTGTTCGAGGGCTATTCCTGGTGGGTGGCGCTGGTCGAGTTCCGGCGCCGCAAGGGCGGGCTCGGCTATCTTGAGGCGGTGCGCGCCAGCAAGGACCCGACCAGTTTCACGGTTCTGCTGGAAGACAGCGCCGCCCTGCTCGGCATCGGCATCGCCTTCATCGGCATTCTTGCCGCCGACCTGCTGGACATGCCGGCGCTGGACGGTGTCGCCTCGATCGGTATTGCTCTGGTCCTGGCGGTGACGGCGACCCTGCTGGCGCGCGAAAGCATGGGCCTGCTGATCGGCGAGCGTGCGTCCCCGGCGCTTCAGGCCGCGGTGCTGGCGGTGGCCAATGGCGATCCGGCGATCCGCCGCGCCAATGGCGTGATCACCGTCCATCTGGCGCCCGATCAGGTGATGGTGGCATTGAGCGCTGAGTTCGAGGATCACGTCTCGACGCCCGATATCGAGGCCTGTATCGAGCGGCTTGAACGGCATCTGTACCGTAGCCACCCTGAAATCCGGGCCCTGTTTGTGAAACCGCAGATGCCCGATGCCTGGCGGCGGCAGATATCGTCGGCCGGCGGCACGGAAAAGGCGGGTCGCGATGGAGGATATGAGCCGGCAGGCGTAGACTGAACGACTGCTCAACCGTCATGCAGGGAGCCGGCCCCCCGGCCGGATGATGCGATGCGCCGATATCGCCGTGCCAAGATCGTCGCCACCATCGGCCCGGCCAGTGCCGATCCGGCCATGCTGAAGGTCCTGTTCCTGGCGGGCGTCGATACCTTCCGGCTGAATTTCAGCCATGGCAGCCATGACGACCATGCCCGGGTTCATGCGTCGATCCGGACGCTGGAGGCGGAAGCCGGCCGGCCGATCGGCATTCTTCAGGATCTTCAGGGCCCCAAGATCCGTGTCGGCACCATCCGCGACGGACGGATCACGGTCACCGCCGGGCAGGCGGTCAGCTTCGTGCCCGAGGGGACCGACGGCGATGCCGGGGCAATTCCGCTGCCCCATCCCGAAATCTTCGCGGCCGTGATGCCCGGCCATCATCTGCTGATCGATGATGGCCGGGTCGATCTGCGCGTGACCGGGGTCGACGATCAGCGGATCGCCGCCGAGGTGATCACCGGCGGGGTGATCTCCAACCGCAAGGGGGTCAATCTGCCCGGCACCGTGCTCGACCTGTCGCCGCTGACGCCCAAGGACCGGGCCGATCTGGCCTTCGGGCTGGCGCTTGGCGTCGACTGGGTGGCGCTGTCCTTCGTGCAGAAGCCGGGCGATCTGATCGAGGCGCATGGATTGATCAAGGGTCAGGCCGGGCTGGTCGCCAAGGTCGAGAAACCCTCGGCCCTGGATCATCTGGACGACATCGTCCGGCTGGCCGATGCGGTGATGGTGGCGCGGGGCGATCTGGGGGTCGAAATTCCCCATGAAGAGGTGCCCGGCCGGCAGAAGGAAATCGTGCGCGCCTGCCGGATGGCGGCAAAGCCGGTGATCGTGGCCACCCAGATGCTCGATTCCATGGTCCATGCCCCCACGCCAACCCGCGCCGAGGCATCGGATGTCGCCACCGCGATTTATGACGGCGCCGATGCGGTGATGCTGTCGGCTGAATCCGCGGCCGGAGACTATCCGGTGGAGGCGGTCGAGATGATGGACCGGATCATCCGCCGCACCGAGCAGCACAAATATTACCGCGCGATCATCGACGCGTCCGGTCCGGGCGAGGAACGGACCGCGCCCCATGCGATCGCCTCCGCCGCCGCCGATCTGGCGGCGGCGATCGGGGCGCCGGTGATCGTGGCCTTCACCTCTAGCGGCACCACCGCCGCCCGCATCGCCCGCAAGCGTCCGGCCATGCAGATCCTGGCGATCACGCCCGACCAAGCGGTGTCGCGCCGGCTGTGTCTGGTCTGGGGCGTGCACGCCATCCGGTCCGAAGACATCCACACTTACGAGGACATGGTCAGCCGCGCCACCGCCATCGCCGTCGCCGAGGATTTCGCGGCACCACCCGCCGAGATTCTGGTGGTGGCGGGCATTCCCTTCGCCCAGGCCGGCACCACCAACAATCTGCGGGTGGTGCAGATCGACGGACGCTGAGCGACGGGCCGCCTGCCGTGACTTTGGCGACCGGTCACGGGAAGCGCCGGCCGGTGATCGGCGCCATGATGCCGGTCTGCCCTTCAGCCGTGGAGATGCCGGCGCCGATGACCACCACCTTGGAGACAGCAATGCCCACTGCCGCCGATGCCATTGCCGGGCGGACAGGCCGCATCGACTGGGCGGCCGTCGCCACAGCCCTCGACCGTCAGGGATCGGCGATCCTGCCCGGTCTTCTGATGCCGAATGACTGCGCGGCGATCAGCGGTCTCTACCCTGATGACAGCCGCTTTCGCAGCCATGTGGTGATGGCGCGTCATGGGTTCGGACAGGGCGCGTATAAATACTTCGCGCGGCCGCTGCCCGATCTGGTGGCGGCGCTGCGCGGTCAGATCTATCCGCATCTGGCCGCCATCGCCAATGGCTGGGCGGCACGGATGGGGCTCGACGTTCGCTATCCCGATGATCATGCCAGCTTCCTGGCGCGCTGCCATGCGGCCGGGCAGACCCGGCCGACGCCGCTGCTGCTGGAATACGGGCCCGGCGACTATAACTGTCTGCATCAGGATCTGTATGGCGCGCTGGCCTTTCCGCTTCAACTGGCGGTGCTGCTGCAGCGGCCGGGCGCCGAGGCGGTGGTGGCGGCCGGCGATGCCGATTTCAGCGGCGGCGAATTCGTGCTGACCGAACAACGGCCGCGCATGCAGTCGCGCGCCGAGGTGGTGCCGCTGGGGCAGGGGGATGCGGTGGTGTTCGCGGTCAATCAACGGCCGGTGCGCGGCACCCGCGGCGATTACCGGGTGACCATGCGCCACGGTGTCAGCCGGGTGCGTGCCGGTCGGCGCCATACGCTCGGCATCATCTTTCATGACGCGCAATAGGGTTTGTCTGTCTGTCATGACCATCACCCGCCAGACCGGCCTGCTGCCGGACCTGTTCGATGACCGGGGAGCACCGGCGCTTTCGGTGCCACCGGTGGCTGTGCCAGGGCTTACCGTGCTGCGCGGGCTGGCCACGCCGCAGGATCGGGCGTTGCTGGCCGCCGTCGATGCCATCACCGCCGGCGCGCCGTTCCGGCATCTGGTCACCCCCGGCGGCTATACCATGTCGGTGGCGATGACCAATTGCGGCAGACTGGGCTGGGTCAGCGATCGCGGCGGCTACCGCTATGATCCGCGCGATCCGCAGACCGGCCGGCCCTGGCCGGCGATGCCGGAGCTGTTCAGCCGTCTGGCGCGGCAGGCGGCTGATGCGGCGGGCTTCGCGGATTTTGTCCCCGATGCCTGTCTGATCAATCTGTATGAGCCGGGCGCGAAGCTCAGTCTGCATCAGGATCGCGACGAAGGGGATTTCACCGCGCCGATCGTGTCGGTATCGCTGGGTCTGCCCGCGATCTTCCTGTTCGGCGGGCTGAAGCGCACCGACCGCCAGATGCCGGTGCCGCTGATCCATGGCGATGTCGCGGTCTGGGGCGGGGCCTGGCGACTGGCCTATCACGGCGTGCGGACGCTGAAGGCGGGCACCCATCCGCTGCTGGGCGCCCGCCGGATCAATCTCACCTTTCGCAAGGCCGTCTGAACCCGAAAGGCGATGCGGGCTCAGGCCTCGTCCAGCGTCTGCCAGACGATCTCCGGCCGGTCGCGGAAGGCGAAGCGGGCCAGATGGATGGCGATCACGTCCTGTGTGCGGGCCAGTTCCGGCAGGGCGGGTGCCGTGCAGATGATGTCGAGCCGGTCGGCCGCGACCCGCATCTCGGCCCTGGCGCCCCAGGGAAAATCAGCGCGGGCGGTGTCGCCGGTCACCTCCGCTGGCACCTTGTGGCGGAAATGCCGGCAGAGCAGGGTCATAGCGCTGGCCGAGGGTGGTGGCGATGCGCGCCTCGGAACGGGGCATGGGCTGGCTGTCCTCGGAGATGTCGGGGGCGGCTCGTTCAACGGGCCGCGCGGGGTCAGAAGCTGGCCTTCAGCGACAGCATGGCGTTGCGCGGCGCGCCGTAATAATTGAACAACCCGGCGCCGCCGACCCGGTCGTAATAGGTCTCGTCGAAGACGTTGTTGACCGACAGGGTCAGGTCATAGCCGGGCGCGAAGCCCCAGCCGGCCTGAAGATCGGTGACGACATAACCGTCCCCTCCTCGATCTTCAGCGCGCCCGCCATGTTGTAGAAGCTACTGAGCCAGCGCACCCCGCCGCCGACATGAACCCCCGCCATCGGGCCGTTCTGTTCTGAAGCGTATAGCGGGTGAAGGCATGGACGACATGCTTGGGGGTATAGGTGCTGAAGGTGGTGCCCGACGTGCTGGTCGCCGCCTTCAGATATTTGGTGCGGGTGAAGGTATAGCCGCCCTGAACCTCCCAGCCCGGCAGAATGGTGCCGGAGACCTCGGCTTCGATGCCGCGCACCTCCACCTCGGCGCCGGCGGCATAGCGGGTGCTGCCGCTGATCGCCATCGCGCGGTTGCTGTCGCGCAGTTGGAAGGCCGCCAGAGTGGCGATCAGGCCGCTATTGCCCAGCGCCGCCTTGACGCCCAGTTCGTATTGCTCGCCGCTGCGCGCCTCGATCGGGTTGCCGGCCTCGTCGAGCTGGGTCTGGGGCTGGAAGATGCCGGCATAGCTGGCATACAGCGCGATATCATCGGTCAGGTCATAGACCAGCCCGACGTCGGGGGTGAATTCGGCATCGGCATCGACCGTGCTGGTGACACCGGTGTTGCGGTCGGTGGCGGTGCTCTCGTACCACGACAGCCGGCCGCCCAGCAGCACCGTCACATCCTGAACCGGCCGCAGGGTCAACCGGCTGTACAGGCCATATTGTTCCGGCTCGACCCGGGTCCGCTCGGTCATGGCGATGTCGGGTTCGGCGATGTCGGAAGACGGGCTGTAGACATTCACCATGCCGAGCCCGCGGGCTGTACCGCTATCCAGCGACTGGACATAGCGGCGCCAGTCGGCACCGATCAGGATCTCGTGGCGCCCGCCCAGCGCCTCGAAGGGTTGGCTGTAATGGGCGTCGAGGGCGTAGCTCCGCTCCTCATAGGCGCGCTGGATGGCGATGATGTTGGTGGTGCCGATGGCGGGATCGACGGCCGTCGAGCCATAGGCATATTTCAGGTCGACATTGCGATCGGTCACCCGGCCCGAAACCTCGGCCCGCCCGCCATCGTCGAAATTGTGGGTCAGGCTGGCGATGGCTTCGTTCGAGCTGTTCTCGAACCGGTTCCAATCGGCGCCGACGAAGGTTGAGCGGCTGATATCGAGGAATTCGCCGGTGGTGGAAACCGGCAGGCCGTTGAACGGCGTGCCCTCGCGTTCCTGGCGCCACACCCCCAGCGACAGCATGGTGTCTTCGGTGATGTCGGCATCGATCGCGGCATAACCGACGCCGACCTGGGTATCGGTGGTGTCGGTGAAGCTCTCGCGGTCCTGATAGGCGCCGACCACCCGGCCATCGCCGGTGATGGGGCCGCTGACATCGGCAACACCGCGATAATTGTTCCAGGATCCGGCTTCCAGAGTGCCGCGCGCGCCGAAGGTTTCGGTCGGGCGTTTGCGGATCAGGTTCACCGTGCCGCCGGGCTCGCCGGTGCCGCCGAACAGGCCGGTGGGGCCGCGCAGCAGTTCCACCCGGTCGAAGATCGCAAGATCCGGCTGGGTGCCATAGATGCTCGACAGCGGCGCCGGCAGGCCATCGACCAGGGCATTGTCGAACTCGAACCCGTGCGAGAAAATGCTCGACCGGCCGGGATCGTTGCTCAGCGCCAGAAAGCCGGGGGTGCGCCGGGCCACGTCTTCAAGCTGGGTCAGGTTCTGGTCGTCGAGCCGCGCGCGGGTCATCACCGTCACACTGCGCGGCACCTCGCGGATCTCACGCACCGATTTGCCGCCGACGCTGATCCGGTCGGTGCCATAGCTGGTGCTGCCCTCGGTGCGGCCGGGATCGGCCGGATCGGTGCGGCGCTCCTCGATCTGGAGCGAGGGCAGGGGCTCGGCCTCATCGGCGCGCGCCATGCCGGTCATCAGCGCCGCCGTGGCCGTGGCGATCGGCACGCCAAGCGACAGGAACAGCAGCGGGCAGGATTGGCGCATGACGGGCCTCCGGATGACAGGGTTGACGCAGAATGTTGCGACTGCGTATCAATTACAATGTTGCCGGCTGGTATCGCCAGATCGATGGCTTGTGCGGGACGCGCTCAGTTTTGTGCGAATGCGTCAGCCTGCGCCCGCATGTCCGGGCAAACATGCAGGCCAGGCTTGCCTCTCTGTGGTTAATGATTGAGAATAAGTCGCAATTGCGAAATTGACACCGGGAGCGAATCATCATGCGGGCACCGGAGCCTCTGGAGAGTGCGGCGCTGGCCGGTGCGCTGACCGTCGCCCATCCACGTCCGGGGCTGATGGTCCACACCACCGATGGCATCGAATGCGACGACCGGGTGCATGACCGCGAGATCGCGCCATCGATCACCGCCGTGATCGTGCTGGACGGGCTGGTGGAGGCGAGCTTCGGCGGCCGGCGCCAGATCTGCCGGGCCGGGCCGGGCCGGGCGGCAGCTTTTGCGGTGTCTCTGGCCGAGCCCGACCGCCTGTTGCGGCAGTTTCACGCCGGCGCCCATGTCCGTAAGCTGACCCTGCGTCTTGAGCGGGGCTGGCTGGAGGCGGCAGGGATCGCCGCCGAAGCCCCGGCCGGCCGGTTCTGCGGCCGTCATCTGGCAGCCCTGCGCTGGACACCGTCGCCGCGGCTGGTGGCGCTGACGGCCGGGCTGATCGCCGCCGAACCGCCGGGCGATCCTTTCAGTCACCTGATCGCCGAGGCCAGAAGCCTGGAGACCGCGGCGGCGGTGCTGGCCGCGGTCGCAGATCATGACGCCGATGCCGGCGGCGATGCTGCGGGCGGCGATGTCCCGGGGCCGGGCGGTTTGCGACCGGCCGATCTGCGCCGGGCCGCCCGGCTGCGCGAGCGGCTGGAAACCTTGTGCGATGCCCTGGAACGCGATGGCATTGCGCCTTCTCTGACGGCGGTGGCGGCGGATTGCGGGGTCAGCGTCAGCGCCATGCAGCGACTGTTCCGCGCGGCCCATGGCCAGTCGATCGCCGGCTGGCTGCGCGGCCGGCGGCTCGATCATGCGCGCGATGCCATTGCGTCGGGCCATAGCAGCATCGCCGAGGCCGCGTTTCATGCCGGCTATGGCGATGTCGGCAATTTCACCACCGCCTTCCGGCGCCGCTTCGGCATCACACCCGGGCGGGTCGCACGCGGCGGCTGATGTGCCTCGGCACTTGACGGCGGCGGGGCCGCGGCGTGGTATGGGACGGATCGATGACAGACATCGATGGCAACAGCCCTGCCCAGACCGGAAAGCCCGCTCCATGACCACCGCTGCGCCGCCGCCGATCCCGTCCGAGACCCTGGTCATGCGCGTCGACCGGCCGGGCGGGCCGGAAGCCCTGGTGCCGGCGATGGTGCCGCTGCGCCGGCCGGGGCCGGGCGAGGTGCTGATGGCCACCCGCGCCATCGGCGTCAACCATCTGGATCTGTATTACCGCGACGGTACCTTGCCTTTCGATGCCATACCGGCACCCGCCGGTGCGCCGGCCCATGTTCCGGGGCTGGCATCGGTGGGGGAGGTTCTGGCGGTGGGCGCCGGCGTCGACCGCTTCGGGCCCGGCGACCGTGTGGCCCATGCCGGCCCGCCGCTCGGTGCCTATGCCGCCCACCGTGTGCTGCCGGTCGGCCGGCTGGTGCGGTTTCCGCACATGATTCCCTGGGATGTCGGCGCGGCGGCACTTCTGCCGGGCATCGCCGTGCATATGATGGTCTATGGGCTCGGGCTGCGGCTGGATGGCCGCACGGTTCTGGTGCGCGGGGCCGCGGGCGGAGTGGGGCTGATCCTGGTGCGCTGGGCCTCTGCCATGGGCGCGCGGGTGATCGCCATCGTCGGCACCCAGGCCAAAGCCGAGGCGGCGCGCGAGGCGGGAGCCGAACATGTCGTCATCGGCGGGTCGGCGGCGATCGCCGATGCCGGCCGTGCGGTGCTGGACATGACCGGGGGTGCCGGGGTGCATCTGGTATTCGATGCGATCGGCGGCGCCAATTTCGCCCGGCTGCCGGCATTGGTGCGGCCCTTCGGGCGGATCGTCAGCTTCGGTCAGGTGGCGGGGCCGATCCCGCCGCTGGATGTGGGGGTTCTGGGGCCGCAGCGGTCGCTGGGCCTGGACCGGCCCGGCGTGTTCGCGCATATCGATGATCGTGAGCGGCTGCGCGAGGCGACATCGGCATTGTTCACGGCGCTCGTGGAAGGCCTGCTGTCACCGACCGTGGCCGGGGTTCTGCCGCTGCGGCAGGCCGCAGACGCCCACCGCCGGCTGGAAGCCCGCGATGTCATCGGCTCGCTGGTGCTGGTGCCCGATGCCTGAGATATCCGATGCCTGAGGTGCCCGACGGCCGATATCGGGCGACGCCTGATCTCAGCCGGCGCTGGCCGACGGCTCCGCATCGCTCACCGGATCATCGGGCCACAGCATTGCCGGTTGCGGCTGCGGGCTTTCATAAACCGTGGTCGTGCCCGGTGCCCGGCGGATCCGTTCATTCTGAAGCCCCAGAAACACCGGCGGTGCGTTCAGCCGGTGCAGGGTGCATTTGGCATTGAAGAACCGGCAGGGCAGACCGTCCGGCCGATCCAGTTCGTAACGCTTGATGGTGAACACGCCCTCGATCAGCCGGTCGCCGGTCAGATAGGTCACCAGACGGTTCAGGGCGGCACCGCCCATCTTCTCGCCCTCGATCCGGTCCAGCAGGCCCTGGGCGTGGCTGATGAAGCGGGGGGTGTCGACCATCCGATAGATCCGCCCCTGACGGATCGGCCCTTCCGCCAGCGGTGCTGCGAACTGACCGATCAGAAGCTGATCATCGGTTGCGATCGTCAGCATCTGGCGGATCATCCGCACCGCCTCGCCCATGGCGACCGGTATCGTGCCGGGGCGATCGCCTTCGGGCGGATACATCTCGACATGGCTGCCGACATGGAATGCCGCCACCAGGCCGCTGCCATGATGCGGGTCCAGCCCGTCCTCGGCGGCCTGTTGTGCTGGCGTGGGCGGGGCCGGGGGCGGCGTCAGGCCGGCGGCGATGGCGGCGGCGCGGGCTGCGGCGGCCTGGGCTTCGGCCACAGCCTCGGCTTCGGTCATCCGGTCCAGTGTCGCATCGGCCAGCACCAGCAGCAGCAGGGCGAACAGGGTGGTGTCGGATTTGTGGCCGATCTGGCGGCTCCACAGCAGCAGCGTGTCGCCGCTCTGCTGGCTGACCAGATCGATATCGAGCCCGGAGCGCACCAGCAACTGCCGCGCCCGCACCACCCGTGACCACAACACCGCGGTCGCCTGTGCCGCCTGCATCGGGTCCAGCTTCTGAATGCCGCGGATCTCGAACCCGGCGATGCCGCGGTGCTGCACCTCGGTGCAGCCATAGCGGCGGACGGCGGCATCCACCGCGGCTTCCGGCAGATCGACGCCGGGGGTGAAGGGCAGTTCGATCGTGACCGGCCGCAGGCCCAGGGTCTGCAGCGCCCGGCGCATGCGGGCATAGCTGAACTTGCGCGGCCCCACCATCAGAAACGGATCGCGGGCGATCGCGTCGTGCAGATGTGACGTCGACAACATCAGCAGATCCAGCCGGACGCCATAGCTGTTCCAGGCCAGGATCTGCATGCGGCCCTGACGCCAGCGCTCGGCCAGTCGCCGGTCCAGTTCGGCGATGTGGTGGCGCATCATCCGGCGTGGGTCACCCGCCACGGCCGATCCATCGGCTGCACGGCTGCCATCGGCGGGCAAGGATGATGCGGGAGCGACAGGTGAGGCCATGCGATCTGAACTCGCGTCGAAAAGCTTAAGAGCGGGACCAGGAGACGGACCGGATCGTCTATGACCGGCCCGATCCTGGCGTCTGGCTTCACCCTAGGCCGCTGTTGGTATCGAAGTGGTTAAGACGGTCACAGAATATCCATGGGCAGCATCGTCACGAACCGCCCGGCTCAGCGGCGTCGACGGCGGCGTGACACGCCATGCGGCCAGATATCGGCGTCGCGCCACGGCGATGGCGGGCCGCCCCAACTGGTCGTCGCATGGCCGCGGCCATCGAAGCCCGGCTGCACGCGTCCGCCCGACGTGGCGAGCATCGGATACTCGCTGTCGTCGGGTGCGTCCAGTTCGGCGAAATCGTCCAGATCGTCGAGGCTGCCGCCGACATGAGCCAGGCCGCCGAAGGCACCGAGGCTGCTGTAGACCGGCCCCTCATGGCCGAGCCGGCTTTCGAACAGGTGCATCGCATCCACCGTGAACGGCGGCACGGCCGCGGCCGCATGGGTGGTGAGATAGCGGTCGAGCCGGTCATCGGCGGCGCGGCGCAGCCGGGCGAGGGTGATATGCGGCGTGAACCGGCGCCGGTCGCGGGGCAGGCCGGCACCGTCGATCGCTGCATCCACACGGCGCTGCAGTTCGATCAGTTCAGGGCCGCCATCGACGTCGATCCACAATATTCCGGGCCGTCTCGCCGGCCCGAACAGACCAAGCCCCTTGAGAGACAGGGTCAGCGGCACGACATCTATCGTGCCGAGGGCGTCGAGCGCGTCGGCAACCGACGGCCCGTCGACCTCGCCAATGAAGCGCAATGTCAGGTGCAGATTGGCCGGCGCCGTCCAGCGGGCGCCGGTGAGCCCACCCCGGAGGCCGGACAGCGCCTCCCTGACGGCTTCGGGGAGGGGAAGAGCGACGAACAGCCTGGGCATCGGGCATTTCCTTTCGCTCGCGCTGTCGGCCGGGCGATCCGGACCGCCATCGGAGACGAGCATCGCATGACCAGACCCGTCGCGCCAACCCGAACCAGCAACGATCCTCAAACTTCTGCCGCAGCGCACAACCCGCCGGTGCGCCCCGGACCGGCACCGGCAGCCATGGCGGCAGCCGATCCGACACCCAGATCGCCCCCTGTGGCGGACCCGTTGCCGGCGGCCGATCCGGTGCCGCCACGGCGCCGGCGGCGCCGGCGTGCCGATGCCGCCGCCCGTCGCGGCGATCCGGCGCCGCAGGCGCTTCGCCCGCCGGTGATCGGCGTGGCGCTGGGTTCAGGGTCGGCGCGCGGCTGGGCCCATATCGGTGTTCTGGACGGCCTGCTGCGCGAGGGCGTGACCCCGACGGTCGTGGCGGGCGCCAGCGCCGGAGCGATTGTCGGTGCGTTCTATGCGGCCGGCCGGCTGGATGAATTCGAAAGCTGGGTACGGGCGCTGACTCGGCTGAAAGTGGTGCGGCTGGGTGATTTTCGGATGGGGGGCGGTGGTCTGGTCGCCGGCGACAGGCTGGCATCGGTGCTGCGCGAGGCTTTTGGCGATACCCGGATCGAAAGCCTGCCGATGCCGTTCGGTGCCATCGCCACCGATCTGGCAAGTGGTCAGGAGGTCTGGCTGACCGAAGGCGATCTGGTCGACGCGCTCAGAGCATCGATGAGCATTCCCGGCATCTTCGCGCCGGTGCGCATGGGCGGGCGATTGCTGGTCGATGGCGGGCTGGTCAATCCGGTGCCGGTCTCGCTCTGTCGTCATCTTGGCGCGGAAGCGGTGATCGCCGTCACCCTGCATGGCGATCTGGCCGGCTATCGTCGCCGCTTGCGGATCGATGCCGCGCGGCAGGCCGCAGCGGGCCCGTCAAGCGCCCGCCCGATCGATGGCGCCGATGCGATCGCGCGGGCGGCAGATGAAGACCGGCCGTCGGGCCACGCGCACGGCCCATCGCTGCAGGCCCACCCGTCGGCCCATGCCCACGGGCTTGCGCGCGGGGCACCGGCCGGTGTGGCGAGCGCGGTGCCGGATCGTCGCGGGGCCCGACGGCTGCTGGGGTTCGGTGGCCGGTTGATCGGCTTCGGCCCCCGTGGCGCGGCCGAGATCGAACGCCGGGCAGTGGCACAGGCCGGCCGGGCCACGCATCCCGGCATCGGTGACGTGATGATGAGCGCGATCGCGATCATGCAGGACCGGATCAGCCGCAGCCGTATGGCCGGCGACCCGCCAGATCTGGTTCTGGCGCCCCGTGTCGGCCACATCCGGTGGATGGAGTTCGATCACGGCGCGCAGGCGATCGGTGAAGGGACGGCCTGTGTCGTGCGCAGCCGTGCGGCACTTCAGGATCTCCGCCATCTTCACGATCCGGCGCCAGGCACGCGGCCCGGCGACCTTGCCGACGGTGGTGACCCCGATATCGGGAACGGATCCTGATGATCATCCGCCACCACGGACCTACCGCCGTTCGGCTTTCAACTTGTGTCCCACCGCGACGATCGCGTCGAGTGCCGGGACGAGTTCGTGCCCGAGCACTGTGAGGGCATACGCGACCGACGGAGGCGTCGTCGGTTGGACGGCACGCGACAGGACGCCGCGGCCTTCGAGTTCCTTCAATCGCTGCGAAAGCACCTTGGCTGAAATCGGCGGGATGTCGGACCGCAGCTCGCTGAAGCGCCGTGGTCCGGCACGCAGGTGCCAGATCACATTCGGTGCCCACGCACCGGCGATGATCGACATGCATTCTGTCAGCGCGCAGGTCTCGGGCGGCGGCGCGCTTCGGTTCTTCCGGACTTTCAAACTCATATCGGACAGCAGTCTCAGATCGGGCAGGCGTTACCGCGGGGAAACCTGAAAATGAAGTAACCAGGGGAAACTAAATTGTCAATGGTAACGCCAATTCGTAGTCTTGGCGTTGCCCATCCACACATGAGGTTTCCATGTTGCTCTACTTCAAACCCGGCGCCTGCTCGCTCGCGTCTCGCATCACCCTGACCGAGATCGGTCGGGATTTCGACGCGATCAAAGTTGATACCGAGACCGCCAGAACGGCAATGGGGACCGATTATCTGACGGTGAACCCGAAAGGCTACGTGCCCGCTCTGGAGATTGAACCGGGGGTGATCCTCACGGAGAACGCGGCCATCTTGCAGTATCTCGCAGACATCGCTCCGGAAGCGGCGATTGCGCCCGCCGCGGGAACGATCGAGCGGGTCCGGTTGCAGGAGTGGCTCAACTTCACCGCGTCCGAACTGCATAAGAGCTTCAGCCCCTGGTTCAGCGGTCGCACACTTGAAGACGATGAGACATCCCGTGCCGAGGCAATGCTTTTCCGCCGCATCGGCGATGTCGAGCGCGCGCTGTCGGACGGACGGCCCTTTATCCTCGGCCCGACCTTCACGATCGCCGACGCTTATCTGTTCGTCGTCCTCAACTGGAGCAAGTTTATCGACATCAGTCTGGCGCGCTGGCCGGCTGTCGCCGCTTATGTCGGCCGCATTGGTTCACGTCCGGCGGTGCGCGCTGCGCTGGTGGCCGAGGGCCTTATTCAGCCGGAGGCAGCATGACGAACGACACGCTCGACCATCTCAACCAGGTCATTCAGGATTATTTCGACGCGCTCTACGACTGCGACGTCAGCAAGCTCCAGCGTGTCTTCCATCCCAGGGCCATCTATGCCACGGCGGACGAGACACCGTTCCTGTATCGGACCATGGATGAGTATTTTCCGGTTGTCGCCGCGCGGCAATCCCCGGCATCTCGCGGCGAACGGCGTCGTGATCACATCGACGGGATCGATCTTGCCGGAGACAATACGGCCGTTGCGCGCGTGCGCTGCTCCATCGGCTCACGAGATTTCGTGGATTTCCTGACATTCGTCCGGGTGGACGGAACCTGGCGGATCATCGCCAAGGTTTTCCAGATCACCGAGACCAGACAACCGGAGGTGTGACGCACATGCCCTATGTCAACATCAGGATCACGCGCGACGGCGCGACACCCGAACAGAAAGCCGAATTGATCAGGGGCGTCACCGACCTGCTGGTGCGCGTGCTCGACAAAAATCCCGCCACCACCTTCGTCGTCATCGATGAGGTCGCGATGGAAGACTGGGGCGTCGGGGGGCTTCCGGTCGAGGACTATAACAGATCGCTCGAACAGCCGTCATAGAGTGCGAGCGAGGGATCGTGTATTGCCCGCGAGGCGCCAGGGCATTCGTCCACAGCGCCAGACCAGCCGCCGCATAAGCTGCAAACCACAAGCTGTAAACCACACGCTGCAAAGGGGGGCGCCGCCGTCATGCGGAGCCCCCCTTTGCTTCGACGTCGCGACGACGGCCTGTGTATCCGGCCGCAGGGCCGGGATCAGGCCTGGGCGGCGCGGCGGCCGCCACGGGCGCGGGGTGCGTTGGTGGCGCGGCCAAGGCCGATCTTCTTGGCGAAGTCCGACCGCTGCTGGGCGTAATTCGGCGCCACCATCGGATAGTCCGGCGCCAGGCCCCATTTCGCGCGATATTCTTCCGGCGTCATCCCGTAATTGGCGCGGAGATGACGCTTCAGCATCTTCAGCTTCTTGCCGTCTTCCAGGCACACGATGTAATCGGGCGTGATGGACTTGCGCACCGGCACGGCCGGCTTCTGCGCCTCTTCGCGCACCGCTTCCTGTGGCGACGTGCCGCCATTGCGCTGATCGCTCAGCGCCGAATACACCGTCTGGATCACTTCGGGCAGTTGCTGGGCGGGCAGGGTATTGTGGCTGACATAGGCCGCCACGATCTGCGCTGCCATGCTCAGCAGTTTGTCATGGGCGATGATACTGGTCTCGGAACTATCCGACATGGAACGCTCGCTTTCCGATGGCTGTCCGCCGTTAAAGTCACCGTGCAAAAAACCGCTGAAGGGCCAGATGCGGCCGCTATGGACGCCCTGATATCGGAAGCCCGTCTATCGGTGGCATCGTCGGATCTTGATCCGCCTCTGCAAATAGCCCCCGCGGCAAATATCACCTACCGCATGATGACTTGGTCAAACAGATATCACAACAGAAATATCATCGATAGCGTGCCCTTTTGCAGTAATGGACACACTTCTTCCGGGTGTTCTTGGTGCTCAGCCTTTCTCGAACGACGAATCTGGCCCCCTGTAGCGTCCCGCCGAACGGAGCAGCGGCCGGCTGCGCGGTTCCGTGATCCGGCCATGACCGGCGCCTCATGCACCCGATGGCTGGTTACCATGTGTGCGGCGCAGTTGGCGACACGGGCGGGGTGTGTTAAGGGAAGGGGCACCGCGGCCGGCGCTCGCGCGACGGCCGTATCCGGGCCGGAGAGGTTCCGGCCGGCGTTCAGGATCAAGGAAGGGATCGGCATGTCCATTGACAGCACCCGCGTCGTGGCGATCGCCTCGGATCATGGCGGCGTCGATCTCAAATCCACGCTGAAGAAAGAGCTTGCCGCCCGTGGCCTGGAGGTTCTCGATCTCGGCACGGATGGCTCTGCATCGGTCGACTATCCCGATTTCGCCAATGCGCTGGCGGCGGCCATGGCCGAAGGCCGTGCGGCCCGCGGCGTGCTGATCTGCGGATCGGGCATCGGCATCTCGATCGCGGCCAACCGTCACCCCCATATCCGTGCGGCCCTGGTGCATGACGCCTTGACCGCGCGCCTGTCGCGGCAGCACAACGACGCCAATGTTCTGGTGATGGGCGAACGGGTGATCGGCCCTGAAACCGCGCGCGATGCCCTGGATGTCTTCCTGACCACCGCCTTCGAAGGCGGCCGTCATCAGCGGCGGGTCGACAAGCTCGGCTGACCGCTCAACCGACCGCGGTGCGGTGGCCGATGCCGAACGGCAGGCTGCCGCACCGTTTCTGCTTAGGCGGACACCCGGCCCGGCTGGCACCGGCGCCGGGTGTCCGCGCCTCACCTCCGGACAGGTGCGCGACCGATGACCGACCAGACCCCCAGCTATAATGCCCAGGCGTTCTTCCGCGCCTCGCTCGCCGATGACGCCGAGCTGATGCGCTCGATCGACGGCGAACTGACCCGTCAGCGCGACCAGATCGAGCTGATCGCCTCCGAGAATATCGCCAGCCCCGCGGTGATGGCCGCCCAGGGCACGGTGCTGACCAACAAATATGCCGAGGGCTATCCGGGCAAGCGCTATTACGGCGGCTGCGAATTCGTCGACATCGCCGAGGCGCTGGCGATCGAGCGCGCCTGCACGCTGTTCGACTGCACCTATGCCAATGTTCAGCCGCATTCGGGGGCCCAGGCCAATCAGGCGGTGTTCCAGGCGCTGCTGAAGCCGGGCGACACCATCCTTGGCATGTCGCTGGCGGCCGGCGGCCACCTCACCCATGGCGCCGCCCCCAACCAGTCGGGCAAATGGTTCCATGCGGTTCAGTATGGCGTGCGTCTTCAGGACGGCCGTATCGACATGGACGAGGTCGAGCGCCTGGCCCTGGAAAGCCAGCCGAAGCTGATCATCGCCGGCGGTTCGGCCTATAGCCGCATCTTCGATTTTGAACGCTTCCGCGCCATCGCCGACGCGGTCGGTGCCTATCTGATGGTTGACATGGCCCATTTCGCCGGGCTGGTCGCGGCCGGTGTTCATCCGTCGCCGCTGCCGCATGCCCATGTCGTCACCACCACCACCCATAAGACCCTGCGCGGTCCGCGCGGCGGCATGGTGCTGTCGAATGACGAGGCGCTGGGCAAGAAGATCAATTCGGCGGTGTTCCCCGGCCTTCAGGGCGGCCCGCTGATGCACGTCATCGCGGCCAAGGCGGTGGCGTTCGGCGAGGCGCTTCGGCCCGACTTCAAGGGCTATGCCGGGCAGGTGGTGGCCAACGCCCAGGCACTGGCCGAAACTCTGGTCGCAGGGGGCCTCGACATCGTCACCGGCGGCACCGACAATCATCTGATGCTGGTCGACCTCAGGCCCAAGGGTCTGAAGGGCAATGCCACCGAGGATGCGCTGGAGCGGTCGGGGATCACCTGCAACAAGAACGCGATCCCCTTCGATCCCGAAAAGCCGATGGTGACCTCGGGCGTGCGCCTTGGCACACCGGCCGGCACCACCCGCGGTTTCGGTGAAGAGGAATTCCGCGAGGTCGGGCGGCTGATCGTGCAGGTGCTCGACGCGCTTGCCGCCAACCCTGAGGGCGACGCGGTCGTCGAGGCGGCGGTGCGGGCCGAGGTCAAGGCGCTCTGCGACCGCTTCCCCATCTATCCGGCGCTCTGATCGGATCGGCGCCCTGATCGGGCGCCGATCGTCCTGACATATCCGGAGGTGCGATGCGCTGCCCGTTCTGTGGCAACGAAGAGACCCAGGTGAAGGACAGCCGCCCGGCTGAAGACGGTGCCGCCATCCGGCGGCGCCGTCATTGTGCTGCCTGTGGCGCCCGCTTCACCACCTTCGAGCGCGTCCAGCTTCGTGATCTGGTGGTCGTGAAGAAGGATGGCGTCCGCGAACCGTTCGAGCGCGAGAAGCTGGCGCGATCGATCCGGATCGCGGTGCGCAAGCGCCCGGTCGAGGCCGAGCAGGTGGAGCGGATGGTCAGCGCCATCCATCGCCGCCTGGAAGGCATGGGCGAGACCGAGATCGAGAGCCGGATCATCGGCGAACTGGTGATGGAGGCTCTGATCGGCGTCGACAAGATCGCCTATGTCCGTTTCGCGTCGGTCTATCGCGACTTCCGCGAGGTGGGCGACTTCCAGGCCCTGATCGGCAGCCTGGCGGGCGGCATGCCGACGCCGATGGCCGATGGCGGCGGGAATGACGATGTCTGATGCGGTATATGCCGGCCTGCAGGCGCCTGAAACGGACGGGCCGGCGGTGTCGGTCCCGGTGATCTGGTCCGATGCCGACCGGCACCACATGACCCATGCGCTGGCGCTGGCCGGGCGTGGCCTCGGGCGGGTCTGGCCGAACCCCGCCGTCGGTTGCGTGCTGGTGTCGCCCGACGGCCGGGTTGTCGGGCGCGGCTGGACCCAGCCCGGCGGGCGCCCCCATGGCGAGGCCGTGGCGCTTGCGGCGGCAGGCGGTGCGGCGCGCGGCGCCACCGCCTATGTCAGCCTTGAGCCCTGCGCCCATTGGGGCAAGACGCCGCCCTGTGCCGATGCCCTGGTGGCGGCGGCTGTGGCGCGGGTGGTGATCGCGACCGGCGATCCCGATCCGCGGGTCAGCGGCCGTGGCATGGAAACGCTGACCCGCGCCGGCGTCACGGTCGATCTGGGGCTGATGGCGGCCGAGGCCGGGGCGCTGAATGCCGGATTCTTCTCGCGCATTCTGACCGGGCGGCCGCTGGTCGCCTGGAAGGTCGCGACCACGCTGGATGGCCGCATCGCCACCCACAATGGCGAGAGCCAGTGGATCACAGGCCCGGAAGCCCGCGCCATGGGCCACATGCTGCGCGCCTCCCACGATGCGATCATGGTCGGCGTCGGCACGGCGCTGGCCGACAATCCGCGCCTGACCGTGCGGGTGCCGGGGCTTGAGGACCGCTCGCCGGTCCGGGTGGTGATCGACAGCCGCCTGAAGCTGCCCCTGACCCATGCGCTGGTACGTGAGGCTGCCCGCGGCCGCGACACGGGCGTGGCGCCGGTCTGGCTGGTGACGCGCGACGATGCCGATGTCACCCGCCGGGCCGCACTGGTTCAGGCGGGGGTCGAAGTGCTGGGTGTGCCCGACGGCGCCGATGGCCGCCCCGACCCGCTGCGGGTGCTGGAGGTTCTGGGCCAGCGCGGCATCACCCGGGTGCTGCTGGAAGGCGGCGGCGAGCTTGCGGCGTCTCTGCTCCGCGATCGGCTGGTCGACCGGGTCCACTGGTTCAGGGCGCCGGTGGTGGCCGGCGGCGACGGGTTGGCGGCGGCGCGCGCTTATGGTGTGGACCATCTGGTCGACATGGCGGCGTTCGAGCGGCTGGACGTCCTGTCCCTTGGACCCGACATATACGAAACCTATGCGGCGACCGGCACCGTCGCCCCCCGGATCTGACAGCGTCCCTCCCTTCAGAAAGCGCGTTCAGCCATGTTCACCGGCATCATCACCGATATCGGCGAGATCGTCAGCGTCACGGCCCCCGGGGCCGGGGCTGCCGAAGACCGCCGGCTGCGGATCGCCACGGCCTATGATCCAGACGGCATCGATATCGGCGCATCGATCGCCTGTTCCGGCTGCTGCCTGACGGTGATCGAGCGCGGGCGCGACAGCGGCGGGCGGGCCTGGTTCGATGCCGAAGCCTCGGGCGAGACGCTGTCGAAGACCACGCTCGGCGGCTGGATCGAGGGTCGGCAGATCAATCTGGAGCGGGCGGCGAAGGTCGGCGACGAACTTGGTGGCCATGTCGTGCTGGGCCATGTCGACGGTATTGCCCGTCTGATGTCGGCGATCCCGGAGGGCGGGTCCTGGCGGCTGGTCTTCGAGGTGCCGGCCGATCTGGCGGGCTTCATCGCCCCCAAGGGCTCCGTCACCCTCGACGGGATCTCCCTGACGGTGAACGAGGTCGACGGCATGCGGTTCGGTGTCAACATCATTCCGCACACCTGGACCAACACCACCTTGTCCGAGCGGAGGCGCGGCGATGCGATTAACCTTGAGATCGACGTGCTTGCGCGCTATGTGGCGCGATTGAACGAATGGCAGGCCGGCATCCGCGGCTGATCATCCGGCATCCCCAGCCGATCACATGTTGCGGACCTGAAGAACACGGCGCAACGGGAGAGGACGACGACATGACGGTGATCAAGGACCAGGCGGCCGACGATACGCGCGCCTATATCTCCGACATCGAGGACGTGATCGAGGACGCCCGTGCCGGCCGCATGGTGGTGCTGGTCGATGACGAGGACCGCGAGAACGAGGGCGATCTGGTCATTCCGGCCGAGATGGTGACGCCTGAGGTGATCAACTTCATGGCCAAGCACGGCCGCGGGCTGATCTGTCTGACCCTGACCAGCGAGCGGGTCGAGGAACTGGGCCTGCCGCTGATGACACAGCGCAACGCCTCGCGCCATCACACCAATTTCACGTTGTCGATCGAGGCCCGCGAGGGCGTGACCACCGGCATTTCGGCCGCAGACCGTGCCCACACCGTGAAGGTGGCGATCGACCCCGAGGCGGGGGCCCGCGATGTGGTGACCCCCGGTCATATCTTTCCGCTGCGTGCCCGCGACGGCGGGGTGCTGGTCCGTGCCGGCCATACCGAGGCGGCGGTCGACATCGCGCGCCTGGCCGGTCTCAACCCGTCGGGCGTGATCTGCGAGATCATGAACGATGACGGCTCGATGGCGCGGATGCCCGATCTGGTACCCTTCGCTCAGTTGCACGGCCTGAAGATCGGCACCATCGCCGATCTGATCGCCTATCGCCGCCGCACCGAGAAACTGGTGGAGCGCCTGACCGACGGCCTTTTCCGCAGCCATTTCGGCGGCGACTGGCGCATGATCGTCTATGCGAGCAAGATCGACGGCGCCGAGCATATGGCGCTGGTGAAGGGCGATCTGGCCGCCGCCGGCGATCAGCCGGCGCTGGTGCGCATGCATGTGGTCAATGCCTTCGACGATCTGCTTGGCGATCGCAGCAGCGGCCGCGCCGGTGCCGTGCGCGCCGCCATGGAGCAGATCGACCGCGCCGGGCGTGGCGTGCTGGTCCTGCTGCGCGAGCCGCGCCCCACAGGCCTGTCCGAGATGGCGCGGCTGCGGCTGGAAAGCCCGCAGGCGGCATCATCGCTGCGCGATTACGGCACCGGCGCGCAGATCCTGCTGGATCTGGGCGTGCGCAACATGATCCTGATTTCGAACTCGCGGCAGACGGTGGTGGGGCTGGACGGTTACGGCCTGCACATCGTCGGCTATGCCCCGCTTACCATCGAGAAGGTCTGAAGCCCCCATGGCCACGGCACCTGCATCCGATCTGCGCGTCCTGATCGTCGAGGCGCGTTTCTACGAAGACATCGCCGATGCGCTGGTCGAAGGCGCCGTGGCGGCGCTGGAAGCCGCGGGTGCCCAGGTGGAACGCCTGGCGGTGCCGGGGGCCTTCGAGATTCCGGCCGCGGTCCGTTTCGCTATGGACAGTGGCCGTTTCGACGGCTTCGTGGCGCTTGGCTGCGTGATCCGCGGCGAGACCAGCCATTATGATTATGTCTGCGGCGAAAGCGCCCGCGGGCTCAACCAGCTTGCGATCGAGCGCAAGGCCTGTATCGGCTATGGCATCCTGACGGTCGAGAATCGCGAGCAGGCCTGGGCCCGCGCGCGCGTCGACCGTGCCAACAAGGGTGGCGACGTGGCCAATGCCTGTCTGCGCATGATCGAGATCAAGCGTCAGTTCCAGCAGGGCTGAAGGATTTCCGACCATTATGACCGACAAACAGCGTGACGCCGCCGCAAAAGGGGCTCCGGCACCCGGCATCCGGGCGCCGGAACCCGCGCGCAGCCCCAAGCCCATACCGCGCGCCGGTCGCGGCGACGGCACGCGTGAAGCCGGGATGGCGCGGCGGACCGCTGCCCGTCTCGCCGCCGTCCAAGCGCTCTATCAGATCGACTTCAGCGCCCTGAAGCCCGAGGTGGTGGTCACCGAGTTCCTGAACCACCGGATCGGCAAGGTCATCGACGATGGCCTGGAGCTTGATGCCGACCGCGACCATTTCCGCGACATCGTAATGGGCTTTGCGGCGGCGGCGGCCGAGATCGACCCGATGCTTGAGGCGTCGCTGGCCGAAGGCTGGCGGCTGGAGCGGGTGGAGCAGACCCTGCGCGCCATTCTGCGCGCGGGCGCCTATGAACTGACCGCGCGCACCGATGTGCCGACAGCCGTGATCATCAATGAATACGTCAACGTGGCGCATGCCTTTTTCGCCGGTGGCGAGCCCGGTTTTGTGAACGGCGTTCTAGACCGCCTGGCGGGGCTGCTGCGCAAGGACCATCGCGGCGGGCGGCCGACGGCGCGGTGAGCGGCGGCGGCGAGGGCGGCGGCGAAGCGCCGGATGATGGGGCACCAGTGGCGCGCGCGCGCGATGAGGGCGAGCCCCGATTCGGCGAGTTCGGGGCTATCGAACGCTGGCTGCGGCCGCTGGCCCGCACGCTGCCCGGCGCGCTTGATCTGACCGACGATGCCGGCTGGCTGGCGCTGCCGCCGGGCCGGATTCTGGTGGCGGCCAAGGATGCGATGGTCGAGGGCCGGCATTATTTCCCGGGCGAGCCGCCGGAGCAGGTCGCCCGCAAACTGCTGCGCGTGAACCTGTCGGATCTGGCGGCGATGGCGGCGACACCTGTCGCCTATCTGCTGGCGCTGGCCGTTCCCGGTCCGGATGCGGGCGAGTGGATGCGGCGTTTCGCCGCGGGACTGGCGCAGGATCAGGCGCGCTATGGCGTGGCGCTGCTGGGTGGCGACACGGTTGGCACCGACGGCCCTGCGGTGATGAGCCTGACCCTGTTGGGGCATGCGCCGGCGGCGGAGCGTTTGCTCACCCGTGGCGGTGCCCGCCCGGGTGACGATGTCTGGGTGTCGGGCACCATCGGCGATGCGGCGCTTGCGGTCGAGGGCGGCTATGGTCGTATCGATCTGGCGCTGCTGGGGCTGGACGAAGCGGCCTGTGCCGCTGTCGAGGCGCGGCGCCTGCTGCCCGAACCACGGCTGGCCCTGGGATCGGCATTGGCCGGCATCGCCACCGCCTGTGCCGATGTGTCCGACGGCCTGCCGGCCGATCTTGGCCATATCGCCGAAACATCCGGCGTCGACATCCGCATGCGTGTCGATCTGGTCCCGCTTTCGCCGGCAGCACGCCGGGTTGTGTCGGCCGGGGCCGGGCTTGCCCCTGTGGCGTGGACCGGCGGTGACGATTATGAACTGGTCTTCACCGCACCGCCCGCTGCCCGCCGCGCCGTGATGATGCAGGGCACCCGCGTCGGTGTCGCCGTCACCCGGATCGGGCAGGTGACCGGGCAGGCCATGGGGCGGGGGCGGGTGGTGCTGGCCGACGCCGGTGGGCCGATTGTTGCGGGCGGGCAGCACGGACATGTGCACTTCTAACAGCTTCCTGCATGGGCGGCATGCGTGAATGACCGTTCTCGCGACGGCAACGATGGCGTAACGTCCGCGGATACACCATGTGGCGGTCCCGCCATATGGATTCTGCCGATCGATCGCGGGGGGACGAACGCAGACGATGCTGGCGCTTCAATATACCGTGCGTCTGAAGGCGGATCTGGACGCGGAGACCATCCGCAACCGGGTTGCCGAGCGCGGACAGCTTTATGATGCTCATCCCGGATTGGTGATGAAGTCGTTCCTCCTGAACGAGGAGGATCAGGTCTACGCGCCATTCTATATCTGGCGCTCGGAAGAGGACTGGAAGCAGTTCGTCTTCGGGGATCTGTTCGCCGATCTGGCGGCGGCCTTCGGGCGGCCGCGGGTGCGGACCTGGTTCGTGCTCGGCTTCGGGCATGGCACCTGTGCCGACAGCCCGCGCTTCGCGGTGCGCGAGGTGGACGTCATCCCGCCCGAGATGTCGCTGGATGCGATGCATGAGCGTGAGGCCGCCCTTCAGGCCGACATGCTGGGCAAGCCGGGCCTCTATGCCCATTCCATTGCGCTCGACGCCGATCGCTGGGAGCTTGTGCGTTACAGTCTATGGTGTAATGAGGCGGCATCGCGCGCTGCCGCGGTGGGGGCGCAATCCGATTGCGTCAACACCTATGAAGTGCTGCACTTCTCCGAGCCAGGCGGCCGCGGCTGATCCGGCTGCCCTGATCACCACCACCGGACCACTTGCCGATGCGCCCCTTGCTGATCGTGATCGTGGTCATTCTGCTTGCCGTTGCCGGCGGGGGCGGCTGGTTGCTGTATCAGGCCGATCCGCTGGGCGTGCTCCACGGCATCAGATCATCGCAGCCGTCTGCTGTGGCGCTGCCCGTGTTCATCAAGCCGGAACCGGTCAGCGTGCCGATCTTCCGCAATGGCGTGGTGTATCGCTATCTGGTGATCAACATCATGCTGGAATTGGAGCCGGGGGTCAGCAGCGACGACATCGTCCCCGCGGTCGCGCGGATGAGCCCGGTCTTTGTCAACGCGGCCCATATCGTGGCGTCCGATGCGGCCCGATTCGGGCGTGAGCCGACCCTCGATGAGATCAAGCGTGGCCTGGCCGATGCCGCCAATGCGTGGTTTGGCCGCAAAGTCGTGCGCGATGTTCTGGTGCAGGGGACCAATGATGTCGCCGCACAGCGCCATGCAGGATGAAGCGCCGATCGGAGTGATAGCTGGTCGGGTCTCCTGCGCGGCGATCATAATCTCCCGAATGATGAAACGGCCGGAAGATGATGATCTTCCGGCCGTTTCATCATTCCGTCTTCTCCATCCCACCATCTTCTCCATCCCGGCGGGCTGATGCTTGCGGTGGTATTAAGAGCAGATGCGGGGCGCGTCGGATCAGCGTCGGCCGCCCATGCCACTGGGATTGCCGGGCCGGTTGGCGCTGTCTTCCGAGTTGAACCGGCCGATATTGCCGACGAACTGTTCAAGAACCGTCAACTCGTTGCCCGAGGTCGGGGTGACCCGGTCGACATAGCTGATGGTGCGCCCGTCATCGAGGCCGAAGCGCACGATATCTGCCAGCCGGCCATCATCGCCGAACCGCAGGCCAAGCACGTCCTGTTCGGTCACGTCGGCCGAATAGAACGCAATCGTGCTGGTGCGGCGCTGGATATAATACCAGGTATCCGTTTCGAAGGTGCCGGTGGTCGACGGCGCCCCCAGAATGGCCCGCACATCCTCGCGGGTCTGTTCACCCGGCCGGAGCTGGGCGATTTCATCGGTGGCCGGCATGAAGCCGTGGGTGCGCACCACGGGCTGGCAGGCGGCGAGGGCGATCGACGCCATCACCACCGCGGCCATGGACGCGGAGCGGAGAACGGGGCGGGCGATGGAGCGGCGCCGGGGCGCAGACCGGATCATCTTGGCGATGTCACCGTTGACGCTGTGGTGCGTCGCCGCCATAACCACCCCGACGATGTGTCGATGCGGATGAGGGATCCGGGCGCATCGGCCCGGCCGGATCCGAAACAAGGTGTCGGCTGCGACGGCCCGTCTGCTTACGGGCGGCCCAAGATTGCATTCCGCGGCGCGGGGTGTCAATCGGCCGACCGGGGTGCAGATCATCTGCCGGTGGCGAGCGAGCAACAGGAGGACACGGCCCCCATGTTTCTAGACAGGCTGTTCGGCCGGACGGGCCCGCGTGCGGCTGCCGAGGCCCAGTACGATACCGCGGTGGCCCAGGCCCGCTCGATGGTGTTTTATCGCGATCTCGGCGTCCCCGACACCGTCGACGGCCGTTTCGACATGATCGTGCTGCATGTCTTCATGATCCTGCATCGGATGAAGCGCGAGGGCGATGGCGGACGGCGCACCGGTCAGGCGCTGTTCGACCGGATGTTCGCCGATATGGACCGCTCGCTGCGTGAAATGGGTGTGGGTGACCTCAGCGTCGGCAAGCAGGTCAAGCGCATGGGAGAGGCCTTCTATGGCCGCGTGAAAGTCTATGACGCGGCCGTGGCGGCGGTGGCGGGCGATGGTGGCGCCGCATTGAACGAGGCGATCGCACGCAACGTCTTCGGTATCGAAGCCGCGGGTGCGGCCCGGCCGTCGGAGGCGACACTCCAGGCCCTCGCGGCCTATGTCATGGCCAGCATCGGCGTGCTCGACGCCATGGCGTCCCAGGACATCCTTGAGGGCCGCGTCGCCTTCGCCGCTGTCCCGGCGACCCGGGCCGATGCCGAGGATGCGTCCGACGCTGGTGAGGGCTGATCCCGGCACATGCCAGGCTACCCTGCCAAGACTGGCGGAGCGCCATTCAATAGGGTAGTGTGCGCCGCCACAGCCGCTTATGGCGGTTACCACCCATCTATCTGTTCCGACACGAGGATCTGCCGCCATGACCGGCCCAACCGCAGCACCTGGTCCGTCCGCAGCGCCTGGTGCGACCCCGGAATTCTCGCGCATCATCGAGATCGATGCACTCGATCCATCAGAGCCGCGTGTGTTTCGCCATTCAGCCGATGCGGCCGAATGTGCGGCGCTGGCCCGGCGTCTCGACCTGCCGGCGCTCAATGCCTTCGATGTCACGGTCGCCATCGGCCGGGTGCGCGGCGGTGCCCATATCGAAATTACCTTCTCTGCCCGGTTGATTCAGACTTGCGTCGTGACCAATCTACGGTTTGAGTCCACGGTCTCGGACACGGTGGCGGTGGATGCGTTGGCCGAACCGGAATATGGCCGGCGTCTGGCCGCCATCGATGCCGCCGAGCCCGGGGAGGCGCCCGAACCGCCGGAGCTTCTGGTGGACGGTCGGGTCGATGTGGGGGAACTGGCGACGGAATATCTGAGCCTGGCGATCGATCCCTATCCGCGGGGGCCCGAGGCGCCGGCGGAGGCGGTCGAACGTGAAGTCTTTGCCCTTCGGGCCGGCACGTCCGGGGGCGAAAAGCCGCGTGAGCATCCATTTGCGAAGCTGGCGGTTCTCAAGCAGCAGGGCGGGAAAGGACGGTCCGACGAGGACGGTTCTTCCGGATCTGCATGACACCGGACGTGAATTCCGGGAGAAGCCTTGCCATCGCGCCGGTTTTTCGCTAACTAAGCGCGCTATTCGGCTTGTGCCCGTCACCGTACCGAAAAGTCCCATCCTGAAAGGCGAAGACTATGGCCGTCCCCAAGAAAAAGGTCTCCAAGTCGCGGCGTGACATGCGTCGTGCCCATCACGCGCTCACCGCCACCAACGCGAACGAGTGCCCGAACTGCGGCGAGCTGAAGCTCCCCCATCATGTCTGCGGCTCGTGCGGCTTCTATGACGGCCGTGACGTCGCGACGGAGGCGGCGGCCGGCTGACGCCGGTCGATGCCTTTGGGTATCGGTACGTGGCGTCGGGCCGGTCCAGGCCCGGCGAAAGGCGCGGAGGTGAGGTGGCGTTGTCCGGTGATGTAACCATCGCACTCGATGCGATGGGCGGCGATCAGGCACCAAAGATGGTGGTCAAGGGCGCCGCCATTGCGCTGAAGCGCTATCCCGGCCTCCGGTTCCTGATGGTCGGCGACGAGCCGCGGCTGCGTGCGCTGATGAAGCGCCGCAAGAAGCTGCTCGCCGCGACCGTGTTTCTGCACACCGACGAGGTCGTTCCCGGCTCGATGCGGCCGTCGGTGGCCTTGCGGCAGGGGCGCAAGTCCAGCATGGGGCTGGCGCTTCGGGCCGTGCGTGAAGGCCGGGCGCATGCCGCGGTCTCGGCCGGCAATACCGGTGCGTTGATGGCGATGGCGCGGATGATGCTGGGCATGCTGCCTGGTATCGACCGCCCGGCCATCGCCGCCACCATGCCGACATTGCGCGGCGAAACCGTGGTGCTGGATCTTGGTGCCAACACCGAATGCGACGTGCGCAACCTGATCCAGTTCGCGATCATGGGTGAGCTGTTTGCGCGCATCGTGCTCGGGTATCAGAATCCCAGTGTCGGCCTGTTGAATGTCGGCGAGGAAGAGGTCAAGGGGCTGGAGGCCGTCAGGGAGGCAGCAGCCCGCCTGAAGACCATCGATGGCATCCGCTTCCATGGCTTCGTGGAAGGCGACGATATCGCCAAGGGCACGGTCGACGTCGTGGTGACCGATGGCTTTACCGGCAACATTGCGCTGAAGACGGCGGAAGGCACGGCCAAGCTCTACAGCCATTATCTGAAATCGGCGTTCCGCCGGTCGCTGCTGGCCCGGATCGGCTACCTCTTCGCCCGGGCGAGCCTGAAGGCGCTGCAGAAGCAGACCGATCCGCGTCATCACAACGGTGCCATGTTCCTGGGGCTGGGCGGCATCGCCGTCAAAAGCCACGGCGGCACCGATGCCTTGGGCTTCGCCAATGCGATCGGCGTGGCCTACGACCTGGTGGCGCACGGCTTCAACGACCGTATCAGTGGCGAATTCAAACGGATCGCGGCGGGCCAGATCGATGGCGCCTCCGTTCAGCAGAAGGCGGCTACGGCATGACGGTTATGCGCGCGCGCGTGCTCGGCGTCGGCGGCTATTTGCCCGCCAGGGTGTTGACCAACGAAGACCTGTCGAAGATGGTCGATACCTCGGATGAATGGATCCAGGAGCGGACCGGCATTCGCGAGCGCCGCATCGCCGCTCCCGACGAGTTGACCTCGACGCTGGGGCTGCATGCCGCACGTGCGGCGCTGGCCAATGCCGGGATCGATGCGCAGGAGGTCGATCTGATCATCCTCGCCACATCGACCCCCGACGAGACCTTTCCTGCCAGCGCCACCAAGATCCAGGCGGCGCTGGGCATCACCCGCGGTGCCGCCTTCGATCTTCAGGCGGTGTGCGCGGGTTTTGTGTTCGCGCTCTCGACCGCCGACAATTTCCTGAAGAGCGGCCAGTTCCGGACCGCGCTGGTGATCGGCGCCGAGACCTTCTCGCGCATCCTGGACTGGAAGGATCGTGGCACCTGCGTGCTGTTCGGCGACGGCGCCGGTGCGATGGTGCTGCGTGCCGAGGCCGGCGCGGGGACCAATGCCGATATCGGTGTGCTGTCGACCCATCTGTTCTCGGATGGTCGACATCATGACGCGCTCTATGTCGATGGTGGCGTCTCGTCCACCCAGACCGCCGGCCATCTCAGGATGGAAGGCAAGGAAGTGTTCCGGCACGCGGTCGTCAAACTGGCCGACAGCGTGACCGAGGCGCTGACCGCCAACGGCCTGACCGCCGACGACATCGACTGGCTGGTGCCCCATCAGGCCAATGCCCGGATCATCATCGGCACCGCCCGCAAGATGGGCCTGCCGATGGACCGGGTGGTGATGACGGTCGACCGCCACGGCAACACCTCGGCCGCATCCATCCCGCTGGCGCTGGCGGAGGCGGCCGCCGATGGCCGTATCCAGCCGGGGCAGGTGGTGCTGGTCGAAGCCATCGGTGGTGGTCTGTCCTGGGGGTCGGCGCTGATCCGCTGGTAATTGTCCATCATGGCCGGCCGGGCCCTGTGCCTGCCGGTGACGCAGACGGCCCCCGGGCCGTCCCCCGCATTTCGACAATGACACAACCGCGTGTCGCAAGGCCCTGAAGCGCAAGGCGTTTGACAAGCTTGTCCGCCATGGCGCATAAACAGGGTGAAGCTGCGCGCGCAAGTATTTGAGGACAAGACGATGGCACGCACCGTCACTCGCGCGGACCTGGCCGAGGCGGTCTATCAGGAAGTTGGTCTGTCGCGGCACGAATCCGCTCAGCTGGTCGAGGCGGTGCTGGCCGTTGTCTCGGACAGTCTGGTCGAAGGCGACACGGTCAAGATCTCGTCCTTCGGCACGTTCGCGGTGCGCCAGAAGGGCGAGCGCGTCGGGCGTAATCCGAAGACCGGCGAGGAAGTTCCGATCCTGCCGCGCAAGGTGCTGGTGTTCCGGGCCTCGAACGTGCTCAAGGACCGTATCGGCAAAAGCCTGATCGATGTCGACGACCTTGAGGAAGATCTTGAGGACGCCGAAGCCTGACCAGCGGATCGGCATTGTGGACATCAGGGTGAGATGGAGGCGTTGACGAGATGACCGACACCACCGCCAATGATGGCGAACGGCGGCGCGGCGGCGGCAAGGCGCCGGGCGCGTACCGCACCATCAGCGAGGTGGCGGAGGAGATCGACGTCCCCGCTCACGTCCTCAGATTCTGGGAAGGCAAGTTTCCCCAGGTGAAGCCGCTGAAGCGGGCAGGCGGCCGGCGCTATTACCGGCCCGAGGACGTGGTGTTGCTGCGCCGTATCCGCAGCCTGCTCTATGATGAAGGCTATACCATCAAGGGTGTGCAGAAATTGCTGCGCGAGGGTGGTGTGAAAGCGGTGGCCGAGCGGGTCGAGGCTGGCACCGCGGGAACCGCGGCTCAGGATCCCGATCTGCTCGATGCCCTGGCAGCACGTCTCGATCGTGACGGCGATGATGTCGACGATGCGTCGGATGGCGACGAGGGCGGCGACGAAGATGATGCCGGGCACGACGATATCGACCTGGATGACGTCGACGATCCCGACGACATCGGCGATGACGGCCTGATCGCCGCCGCCGCCGATGACGCGCCGTCCCCGGCCGACCTGGCCGCTTCGCCGACCACCATTGCTGCACAGGCCGCGCCGCCGGTTGTCGCTGTGCCTGTGGCCGGCCTCGCCGATCTGTCGGCCGCCCGTATCCGGGCTCTGCTGGCGGAAGATGAGCGACGCCAGGGGCTGATGCGCGAGGCCTTGGCCCATCTGGAGCGGGCGCGTGCGTTGCTGCATGGCGAGGACGAGGCCGCCACCGCCGACGGACTTGTGGATGGCGATGTGGCCGGCACCGACGAAAGTTTTGCCGAAGATGTTCTGGTGATCGAGCTTCCGGGCGAAGGTGCCGGTGCATCCGGTACCGCTGGCGGCGCGAAGCCGGCAGACGGCCATGAACAGGTTCAGGCGGCAGATGAAGCCACCGCTGAAACCATCGGAGATGACACGACGTCCCCGGACGTCGATGGCGAGCGCGGGCGGGATGGGGTGGCCTGAATTTTTCAGGCCGTAACCTGTCGCAGAAGGGTTGCGCGGGATGATCCGGTTGGATATAGTCCGCGCACTTCGCAGGGGGCAGTCAAATGCCCCCAGGAAGATCGGTCGGAGCGTGGCGCAGCCTGGTTAGCGCACTAGTCTGGGGGACTAGGGGTCGGAGGTTCGAATCCTCTCGCTCCGACCATTTCTTCTCTTGGCATCATCTTCCCCGGATGATGCCCGCAGACGGCGAAGTCTGCATCATTCGACGGCCGCGGCCCTGCACAGGGTTCGCGGCCGTTGTGCTTTGGGGCTTGTGTCTGGTTCAATGCCGGCCGGCAGGCGGCCGGCAAGGGGTCGGGAGCGGCGGACAGAGGGGATGCGTCGGGTATGCGGAAGCCGGATCTGGATGCGGTGGTGGTTGGTGCCGGTGTCGTCGGGCTGGCGGTGGCCGAGCGCCTGGCGCGTGCCGGCCGCTCCGTGGTGGTGCTGGAAGCCGGTCCGCGGTTTGGTGAGGGCGCCAGCAGCCGGAATTCGGAAGTGGTGCATGCGGGGCTGTATTACCCGCCGGGCAGTCTGAAGGCCGTATGCTGTCTGGATGGTCGTGATCGGCTGAAGGCCTTCGCCGCTGCAACCGGCGTCGGCTATCAGGCGGTGGGCAAGCTGGTGGTCGCCGCCACCGCCGACGAGGCACCGCGGCTGGATGCGATCCTGGCGCGGGCTCATGCCAATGGTGCGACCGAAGTGCAACCGGTGTCGGCGGTTGCGGCACGGACGCTGGAGCCGGCGCTGGCGGTCCATGCCGCGCTGTTGTCGCCCGCCTCGGCGATCATCGACAGCCACGGCCTGATGGCGGTGTTGCTGGCGCGGCTGGAGGCCGCTGACGGCATGCTGATCACCCGCACCCCGGTGATCGGCGGCCGCGCGGATGCTCAGGGCATCCGCATCGCCACCGGCGGCGACGACCCGGCCGAGATCACCTGCGACATCCTGGTCAATGCGGCCGGGCTGGGCGCGCCCGCCTTGTCGCGGGCGATCGAGGGACCGGCGGCGGCTGCGGTCACACCGCCCCTGCGGTTCGCCAAGGGTAATTATTTCCGCCTCGATAGCGGCCGGCCGCCGTTTCGCCGGCTGATCTATCCGGTGCCCGAGGCCGGCGGCCTTGGTGTGCATCTGACACTGGATCTGGCCGGGCAGGCCCGGTTCGGGCCGGATGTCGAATGGGTCGACGACCCGGCCGATCTGGCCGTGGATGCCGGCCGGGCGCCACGGATCGCCGAGGCCATCCGGCGCTGGTGGCCCGCCATGCCCGACGTGCCGCTGGTGCCGGATTATGCCGGCATCCGGCCCAAGATCGTGAGCCCGGGCGAGGCGGATGCCGATTTCCGGATCGATGGTCCGGCAGATCACGGCGTCGGCGGACTGGTCCATCTGCTGGGGATCGAAAGCCCGGGGCTGACCGCGGCACTGGCCCTGGCCGAGCGTGTGGCGCTGGTGCTGGGCGTCATGTCGCCTGAAATATGACGGGCGGCGGCGCACGGCTTTCCCCGGCGCGCGTCCCGGCCTATTCTTCGTTCATCCACATGGGGTCGATGGCGTGGGGGCCGTGATGGCTGACCTGAGACATATACTGCTGGCGGAAGACGAGCCGGATCTGCGCGAACTGGTGCGGATCTCGCTGGCGGTGGTCGGCGGGCTTGAGGTGACGGTCTGTGAAGACGGGGCCCAGGCCCTGGCGGCTTTCGATGCCGTCCGCCACGACCTGGTGGTGCTGGACGTGACCATGCCGGGCATCGACGGGCCCGAAACCCTGGCACGGCTGCGCCGTCTGCCCGGCGGTGAGCGGGTGCCGGTCGTATTTCTCACCGCCCGCCAGCAGCCTGAGGACAATCTGGCCTTTCTGGCGATGGGGGCGCTGCACGTGATTGGAAAGCCGTTTGATCCCATGACCCTGGCCAATCATCTGCGTGTTCTGTGGGAACAGGCCAGTGTGGCAGGAGAGGACGCGTGACCGATAAGCTTGAGACAGCCATGGCCACGGCCGGCGACATCATCGCGACACTGACCGAGGAATTCCGCCAGGGCCTGCCGGCACGGCTCGATCGGGTGCGTGGCGGATTGATCGGCTGGCGGGTGTCGGGCGATCGCGAGGCGCTGGAGGAGGCCGAGCGCGCGACCCATTCCCTGGCCGGGGCCGCGGGCAGCTTCGGCTTTCCCGGTATCGGCGATGCCGCGCGTATCCTGGAGCGGCTGCTGGAGGCGGCGCAGGCCGGCCGCCCCGATGCCGGCGCCATCGATCATGCCATCGGCCATCTGCAGGCCGCCATCGACACGGCGGCAGGCGCGCCGGTGGATACCGCCGGGTCCGACATGTCCATGCAACCACCGGCCACAGGGCCGGACATCGCATCCGGGGGCGGGTTGGATATACGGGCCCGGTCGGACGGCGACCAGCCGATGGTGGTCTACATCACCTGTGGCAGCCGCGACGAGGCGACGGCCATCGGCCGGGCGCTGGTCGATGAGCGGCTGGCAGCCTGCTGCAACCTGATCGCCGGCATGACCGCGATCTATCGCTGGCAGGGCGCGATCGAGACCGGATCGGAGGTGGTGCTGCTGGCCAAGACCGTCGATCGCCTGGTTCCGGCGCTGACAGACCGTGTGCGGGCGCTGCACAGCTATGACCTGCCAGGCATCTCGGCCTGGCCGATCACCGGCGGCAATGCGGACTTCCTGGACTGGATCGCCGCCGAATGCCGTGCATGACAAGGCGGTCCGGTGCATGATCGGTGGATGGGGTCAGTGAGCGGAGCAGGCATGAGCGGACGGCAGATCACGATCTGGGACTTCGGTGTCGAGACGGTCGAAGCGCCGCATGTGCCACCGGCCGTCGATGCTTTCGATGATCTGGCCGACTGGGCACCGGTGTCGTGGCCTGACGCCGGCACCACCGCCGGCGACCTGTTCCCCGAAGCACCGCGCTTCCGCTTCCGGCTGGACGACGCCGCGATCGCTGCCGCGTTTCCGCACAGCCTGCATCGCGACCTGATTGCCAGCGCCGGGTTTCAGCGGCTGCGCGACGTATCGTTTCTGGGCGTGATCGACCGGCTGTTTCATCCCAATGGCCGGCCGTCCTTCGTCCGCCACAACCGCTTTCATCACTCGCTGGGCGTGGCGCTGCTGGCGGTAAGCTATTGCCGGATGGCGGCGGCGGCACCGCGCGACCGCGACATCCTGATCGCGGCGGCGCTACTGCATGATGTCGGCCACGGCCCGCTGTCGCATACGCTGGAGCCGGTCTTCGCCGACCGGTTCGGGATCGATCATCACGCGGCGACCGCGGCGATCATTCGTGGCGAGGTATCGCTGGGCCTGGACATCCGCGCGGCTCTCGACCGCCATGGTATCGATCCCGACGAGGTGGTGGGGCTGATCGCCCGCCGGTCCAGCCGTCCCCACGCCCATCTGTTCTCGGGCCCGATCAACATCGACACCATCGATGGCATCTGCCGGGCCAATACCTATCTGCACCGGGCCCCGGTCGATGCCCATCCGCTGATCTCGGTGCTGGCGCTGGCGCGGGTCGATCGGGCCGGCGTGCGGCGGCTCGACGGGTTCTGGCGGCTGAAGGAACAGATCTACGAGACCTTCATCTATGGCGATGTCTGCCGCTCGGCGGATGCGCTGGTCCAGCGCCATGTCGACAAGACCATCGATCGCTATCGGCCCGAGGATTTCTTTCTGTCGGAACGGGCATTGCTGGGGCGTGCCCGCGACCTTCAGACGCTGATCACCATCCTGGTCGGTCATATCCACGCCGATTTCCGGGCCGCGCGTGCCGCGGCGGCGGCTGGACGGCGGCGTGGCGCGCCGGCGCCGGTGCCGACGATGGAGACAGTGATGGGGCGCGAGCGTCGCTTCACCATCGAACCCGATGTGGTGCTGGACAGCCCGGAGGCCTATGCCCGGCGGTATCGTGAGATCAAGGCCCGGCGGAGGCGGCCGCTCTATGGCCTGTCGGCCCTGGCCGCGATCGCAGGCGATGGCGGGGGCCGGCGCCAACATGATCTGTTCGCCGCCGCATGATCGCCGGCGACCCGGCCGTGGATGGCTTGGCACACGACTGGACCGCGCTCACCGATACCGCCCCGCATCTGGTGCGGCTGCGCCGACGGACCGAGGATCTGCTGTCCGGTCTGGCGGCGGCGCTTCCGGCCATGCCGGTGCTGGACGAGGACGACCTGTTTCGCGATGCCGACACCGAGCGGCCGCCGCCGGCAGCCGGTCTGGGTGTGGTGGTCTGTGGATCCTATGGCCGTGGCGAGGCCGGACCGCAGGCGGATTTGGACAGCTATGTGCTGTATGATCCGCGAGACGCTGCCGGAAGGCGCGGCGACGGTTGCGCGTTGGCCGCGCGGCAGCTGGCCGGGCGCGTGCATCGCGCGGCCGCAATCGCCGGCATTCGCCAGCCCGCCGATGGCGGAGCCTTCGAGGCCACGCAATCTGCCGACGCGCTGATCAACACCATCGGCGGGGTCGAGGATGGCAACCAGATCACCACCCGCCGGCTGCTGATGCTGCTGGAAGGCCGCGCCCTGGCCGGAGCGCCGGTGTTCCGTCGCGGCCTGGACGGGCTGATCGCGACTTATGTGCAGGATCATCACGGCCGCGACGATCCGGCGACCTTTCTGCTCAACGACGTGATCCGTTATTACCGCAGCATCTGCGTCGATTTCGAGATGAAGACGCGGGGTGCCGCCGCCAAGGGCTGGGGCCTGCGCAATGTGAAACTGGTGTTCTCGCGCAAGCTGCTCTATGTGTCCGGGGTCGTCGCCGCGGGGGAAACGGCGGGGCTGGACGTGCCGGCCAAGCGCGCGCTGCTGTCGCGGCTGCTGGGCCGGCCGCCGATCGACCGGCTGCTCGACATCTATGGCCCGGGCCCCCTGCTGCCGGCACTGGCCCGCTATGATCGCTTTCTTGCCGCCCTGGATGATCCCGTCAACCGGGCCGCCCTCGACGTGCCGCCGGCGGAGGCGCGCGGCCTGCCGCTCTATCGCATGCTGAAGGACGAGGCGGCCGGCTTCAGCCGCGATCTTCTGACGTTGATCAACAGCCGCTACCCGGCCGATCACCCGCTGCAATTGCGACTGGTGCTATAGGGCTGGTGCTATGGGGCTTTGCGTCGCCATGACCATGCGGCCGGCCGCCTGAGGTGGCCGGCGGCTGCATGAGCGCGGATCTACCAACCCTGCTCGGTCGGCAGAACGAAGAGTTCCGCGACGTTGACATGGCCCGGGGCCTGGAGCGCGAACAAGATTGTGTCGGCGATGTCCGCGCTCTGCAGGAAGGTCATCTGCCGGGCGAGGTCGTCCATCTGCTGGCGATAGCCGGGGTCGGTGATCTGATCATAGAGTTCGGTGGCGACGGCGCCCGGTTGAATGCAGGTGACGCGGATATTGTGTTTCTGCCCGATCTCCATGCGCAGTCCATCGGAGAATGCGGTTACCGCATGCTTCGTCGCACAATAGACTGACAGACCCTTGAAGATCTTGCGGCCGGCAATCGACGACGTGTTGAAGATGTGGCCAGAATGCTGCCTGATCATCTGTGGCAGAACCGCCGCGGTTGTGTTGAGAAGACCTTTGACGTTGACGTCGACCATGCGGTGCCATTCATCGGTCTTGAGCTGGTCAATATCGGAAAGCGGCATCAGACCGGCATTGTTGACGAGAATGTCGATCGAGCCGCAAGCATCGACGAGTGTCCTGACGCCGGCCTCGACGGAGGCGGGTTCGACCACATCCATCTCGATCGCCAGGGCATTGCCGCCCCGTTCCGCGATGTCGGCTTTCAGCGCATCCAGGCGATCGGTGCGCCGGGCCGCGAGGCCGACCGTTACGCCGGCCGCGGCCAGCCTTGTGGCTGTGGCTGCGCCGATACCGCTCGATGCGCCGGTAATCAGGGCGATTTTTCCGTTGACGGTCGTCATTGGTGTCTCTCCTTGTTGCAGGCAGGCCCATGCCGGGAGGAGGGCGGGCCTTCGCCTTCGACAGGAGGACATCTATGACGTCCCGGCTTTTCCATCTCGCGGGGGATTGCTCAAGCTGTCGGGGTTTTGCTCAATTGACGACGGGACGGTCGCTTTGCCTCAGCCCCGGCGATAGTCGCCGGGTGAAAGACCCGTCTCACGCCGGAAAACCTGCGCGAAATGGCTCGGGCTTGAATAGCCGACCGTCATCCCGACCTCGATGATGCTGATGTCGGTTTCCTGCAGCAATCTCTGTGCCCTGGCGACACGCTGCCGGATGAAATACCGCGAGGGTGGAAGCCCGGTCGCGGTCTTGAACAACCGGCTGAAGTGGAACGCGCTCATCCCAACCTCATGCGCCAGACCGTCGAGATCGAAAGGTCGATCGAGCCGATCGGCCATGACGGCGACTGCCCGGCGCAGTTTCGCACCGGGCAAGGCATTTCGCGGCCGCGCCGGCGTATCCACGACCGCATAATGGCGCAGAAGATGCACGGCCAGGCTCTGCGCCAGCCCGTCGACGAACAGCCTGCTGCCACCGGCATTGTCGGCAATCAGTTCACGGTACAGGAGGCTCAGGATATGCGAGATCGTCGAGTCGCGGCCACCTGATACATCCTTCAGGGCGATGATGCCGCTGGCCCGTCCCGGCATCTCTCGCGCCACCTTTTCGAACAGCGGCACAGAGACGTATAGATGCATCACCTGAAACGATTGATCAGCTTCGGCCTGCCATCGCATTTCATAGGGCGCCGGTGATCGGGTCAGGAAGAAGTCGCCCACCTGCACGTGGCTCGCCTGCCAGTCGCCGCCGACATCCCGTTCCTCGACAACGGCCCTGCCCGACATGACCCAGACGAGCAGCGGTTCAGCGACGGCGGGAACCAGAAAGGGATGTTGGACGCGGTTGCGTGCGAAGACCTGTATGAAAACGTCTTTCCATGCCGGGCCGTCGCTGCTGATCAATCTGTTGCCGCTGATATGACGTTCCAGCCCGAGCGGCGACGTCCGCTCAGGGATGCCCGCTCCTGTCCGCATGTCATCCACAGGCATATGGACCTCCCGATTGCCGGTCGCGGCGCCACCCTCAAAGCATGCGCGGGTCGAACAAGGCCGATTTGTCGATCCGCCGTCCTGAGATCATGAACACGCCGTCACCGGTATAATGCAGGGTCGCAGGTCGACGCCGCAGTGTCGCCACATGTGCTGCGACCACCTCGAACACGAAGAAATTATGGCTGTCGACCAGCCGGTCATCCGAGATGCGGCATTCGATGCTGGCGAAGCATTCGGCGATCGCGGGCGCCTCGATTTCAGTGGAGGATGTCGGCGTCAGGCCGAAGGTCCGGAACTTGTCGATCGCCGCACCGCTGGTGTTGCCGATGCCGACCACCGCGTCGATCAGCGAGGCCGGCGGCAGATTGATCACGCAGCCGCCGCTCCGCCGGATCAGATCGAAGCTGTGATTGCCGGCCGAGATCATGCATCCCACCAGCGACGGGGTGAACTCCATCACCGTGTGCCAGCCCAGCGTCATGATGTTGGTCGCCCCACCATGGGCCGAGGTGACCAGAACCACCGGCCCGGGCTCCAGATAGCGCCGCACCAGATGCACGGGCAATGGCGACTTGGCGAAGCGGCGGTGCCGGTGGGTATTCATTCTGCGGCAGTCTCCGACAGGCCGGATTCGCCATTGAATTCGTCGGCCAGACGATCGATCAGGCGGCGCACCGCGGGAACCAGACCGCGGCGCGAGGGGAAGGCCGCATGGACGGCGCCAGAAGGCGGCCGCCAGTCGGGCAGGAGTGTGACCAGCCGCCTGGCAGTCAGATCGTGTTGAACCAGATAATGCGGCAGGATCGTGATGCCCAGACCGGCACGGACCATATGGTGCAGGGTCGGCAGGTCGTCGGCGGCGAAGCGTGGCTCGTGCGGTATCCGGACGGCTTCCCCCCCAGGGCCGGTCAGCGTCCAATGGCGGATCGCGGGCGCGACGGCCTCGATACTGCCGCGTCCGCCGGGTGGCATCTGGGCGACGGTCGGCAGGCGGGCAAGATCGTCCGGATGACGAACCGGGGCATGGCGGTCGAGCAGGGCAGGTGCCGCCACGATCGCGACCGTGCTGTGACCCAGGATGCGCACCACCAGGTCGCTGTCTTCCAGCGGCAGTGGCCGGACCCGCAAGGCGAGATCGAAACCTTCCTCGACGACATCGACCCGGCGCTGGGTGGCATCGACCTCGATGCGCACCTCGGGGAAATCGGCCATGAAGCGCGCCAGGATCGGCGCGATCGCGGTCGACAGCAATGGCAGCGGGCAACTCATCCGGATCAGCCCGCGCGGTTCGGCCTGATTATGGGCGATCACCTCCTGTGCGGCATCGGCGGCGGCAATCATCGCCTGACAATGACGGTGATAGGCGCGCCCGACATCGGTCACCATCCATGCCCGGCTGGTGCGCTGGATCAGGCGGACGCCCAGCCGGTCTTCCAGTGCCGACAGCCTGCGGCTGACGGTTGATTTCGGCAGGCCCATGGCCCGCGCCGCCGCCGCGACACCGCCATGCTCGACGATGCGGGCGAAGATCATCAGATCGTTCAGGTCATGCATGGTTCCATATATGGAACCTATCATCCAGGTTTTGTCATCTGGCGTCATGATCGTTCCACCCGTAGCTATAGGGCAGGAAACTAAAGTCCTGACCATACCTGGAGACCTGACCCATGAAGCTGCTTCAGATCCATTCCAGTGTCGCTGGTGCCCAGTCGCTGTCGCGCCGGCTGACCGACAGCATCACCAATGCCATTGCTGATGCGATGCCGGGGCTGGAGATCGTGAGCCGCAACCTCGCCGCCGATGAACTGCCGCATCTGCCGGGCGAACGCCCGCCGGTGGTCCGCGCCGGCAAGACCGAGGATCTGACCCCGGTGCAGACCGAGGAATATGCGTTGGCCGAAGCGGTTCTGGCGGAATTCCTGGCAGCCGACATCATCGTGATCGGCGCGCCGATGTACAATTTCGCCGTGTCGTCGCAGTTGAAGGCCTGGATCGACCGTCTGGCCCGTGCCGGCCGCACCTTCCGTTATGGCCCGAACGGGCCTGAGGGTCTGGCAGGCGGCCGCAAGGTGATCATCGCGTCCAGCCGCGGCGGCGTCTATTCGACCAGTGCCGCCGGTCAGGCGGCCGATCATCAGGAAAGCTGGCTGAAGCTGGTCTTCGGCTTCATCGGTATCACCGATGTCAGCATTGTCCGAGTCGAGGGCGTCGGTATGGGGCCGGACGCGCTTGCCGCGGCCTTCACGGCCGCCGAGGCCGAGATCTCGGCCCTGGCCCCGGCGGCCGTGGCTGCCTGACCGCACGATCCAGACTGGCTGCCGGGTCAGCGGCCCGGCAGCCAGCAGCGCCACGACCGGTCGCGGGCGCGCTGGAAGATCAGCGGCACGGCGTTCTGGGCCTTGTCGACCGGCATCGGGCAATCCAGCAGCCGTGACAGGGCCAGCGCGGTGCCGGAATGCGCCACGATCAGCGGCCGGCGTGGCGTGCCCATCATCTTCAGGGCGCCGGCCAGAGCATGGGCGGTGCGGTCGACGAAGGCGGGCCAGGGCTCGCCGCCTGGCGGGGTCTCCTCGTAAGGCGGCCGCTCGCCCAGCGGCGCACCTTCATACATGCCCCAGTTCCGTTCGCGCAGGCCCGGCACCAGTTGCACCGCATCGTCGCCGAAACCCAGACCGGCGGCGACGATAGCGGCGGTGACCCGCGCCCGCTGCATCGGGCTTGCCGCAACCGCATCAACGCCGAGCGGCCGCAGGGCCTCAATCGCCGCCCAGGCTTCGGCGCGGCCGGTATCGTCCAGCGGGATATCGGTCTGTCCGGCGACACGGCCTTCGGCGTTGAAGGCCGTGCGGCCGTGGCGCAGAAAGATCAGGCGGTCAACCGCGGCAAGGGCAGGGGCGGCCGGCCCGGCAGCGGCCGGGATTGATGTCGGCATGGCGATGGCGGGCTTTCGGACAGAGGCGGGTGGCGGACAGAGGCGGGCGGCGGACAGGGGCAGGTGGCAGGCAGGAAGCAGGTGGCGGCAGTGGTCAGGAGAGACGGGGGGTCAGCAGCGCGTCAGCGCCTGATCCAGATCGGCGATCAGATCCTCGACCGCCTCAATGCCGATCGAGATCCGCACCACATCGTCGCCGGCGCCGCTCTGGGCACGGTCTTCCGGCGACATCTGGCGATGCGTGGTCGATGCCGGATGCAGGATCAGCGAGCGGGTGTCGCCGACATTGGCCAGATGGCTGAACAGTTCCACGCCCTCCACCAGCCGGATGCCGGCGTCATAGCCACCGGTCAGGCCGAAGGTGAAGACCGGCGCCACGCCGCGCGGCATCTGGCGCAGGCCCAGATCGTATTGCGGGCTGCTGGGCAGGCCGGCATAGGATACCCAGGCGACCTTCGGATGATCGTGCAGCCAGGCGGCGACCAGTTTGGCGTTGGCGACATGGCGCTCCATGCGCAACGGCAGGGTCTCGATGCCGGTCATGATCATGAAGGCGTTGAACGGCGACAGGGTCGGCCCGAAATCGCGCAGCGCCACGGCATGGGCATGCACCGTGAAGGCGAAATCGCCGAAGGTCTCGTCGAAGCGCAGGCCGTGATAGCCGGGATTGGGTTCCGACAGCGACGGAAATTTGCCTGAGGTCTTCCAGTCGAACCGGCCGCTTTCCACGATCGCGCCGCCCAGCGAATTGCCGTGTCCGCCCAGGAACTTGGTCAGCGAATGGGTGATCAGGTCGGCGCCCAGGTCGAAGGGGCGGCACAGATAGGGGCTGGGGATGGTGTTGTCGACGATCAGCGGCAGGCCGTGGGCATGGGCGACATCGGCGAGTGCTGCGATGTCGGTCAGCACGCCCGACGGGTTCGACTGGCTTTCCACGAACACCGCCTTGGTCCGGGGCCCGATGGCCGCCGCAACCTGATCGGGGTCGCGCGCATCCACGAAGGTGCACCCCCAGCCGAAGCGCTTGAAGCTCTGGCTGAACTGGGTGAAGGATCCGCCATACAGGAAGCGCGACGCGACCAGATCGTCGCCGGTTTCCATCAGGCTGGTCAGGGCCAGGAACTGGGCGGCATGGCCGCTGGCGCAGGCGGTGGCACCGCGGCCGCCTTCCAGCGCCGCCACCCGTTCCTCAAGTGCCGATACCGACGGATTGCCCAGGCGTGAATAGATGTTGCCGAAGGTCTGAAGGTTGAACAGCGATGCCGCGTGATCGACGCTGTCGAACACGAAGGACGATGTCTGATAGATCGGCGTGATCCGGGCGCCGGTATGCGGCTCGGGCCGGTTGCCGGCATGGACGGCCAGGGTTGCGAAGCCGAAATCGCCGCCGGATGCCGGCCTTTCCCTGCCGTCTCGGGCGCTGTCGGGCGTCTTCGACTGATCGGTCATCGTGGTGGCCCCATGCGCTTGGCGCTGATCACGCCGGTGTTCACGCCGCTCCAGCCCAGTTCGCCGGACAGGCGGCCATATTCGATCTTCGGGCAGCGGTTCATCACCACCTTCAGCCCGGCGGCCTCGGCGCGGGCGGCGGCGGCATCATTGCGCACGCCAAGCTGCATCCACACCACCTTGGCGCCGATGCGGATGGCGTCGTCGGTGGCCGGTCCCGCCGCCTCGGAATTGCGGAAGATGTCCACCATGTCGGGCACCACCGGCAGGTCGTCGAGCGTCGCATAAACCGGCTCGCCCAGAATGGTCTGGCCGGCGGCGACCGGGTTCACCGGGATCACCCGATAGCCCTTTTCCTGCAGATATTTCATCGCGAAATAGCTGGGCCTGTTCCAGTTGGGGCTGGCGCCGATCATCGCGATCACCCGGCACTGGCGCAGGATGTCGCGGATATAGGCGTCGGGATAGCGGTCGTGGTTCACGGCGCCGGCTGGCGAGATGGTATCGGCGGTCATCGGCTCAGCGTCCCTGCCAGATCGGCTTGCGCTTGCCAAGGAAGGCATCGATGCCTTCGACCGCGTCGTTGGTCTGCATGTTGTCGGTCATCACCTTCGATGCATAGGCATAGGCATCGTCCAGGGTCATCTCGACCTGGGCATAGAATGCCTCCTTGCCGGTGCGCAGCGTCAGCGGAGATTTCGATGCGATCAGCCGGGCCATGCCCATGGTGGTGTCCGACAGCGCCTCAGGTGCCACCACCCGGTTGACCAGCCCGAAGCGGTGCGCGGTTTCGGCATCGGCCATTTCGCCCATCAGCAGCATTTCCATCGCATGCTTGCGGCCGACGGCCCGCGACAGTGCCACCATCGGTGTCGAGCAGAACAGGCCCAGATTGACACCCGGGGTCGCGAAACGGGCAGTGGTGGCGGCGACCGCCAGATCGCAACTTGCGACCAGCTGGCAGCCGGCGGCGGTGGCGATGCCACCCACCTCGGCGATCACCGGCTTGGGCAGACGCACGATCCGGGTCATCATCCGGCTGCACTGGGCGAAGAGTGCGGCGTGGGATGCCTTGTCAGGATCGGCCCGCATCTCCTTCAGATCATGACCGGAACAGAAGGCCGGGCCCTCGCCGCGCAGCACAACGGCGCGCGCGGCCGGGTTGCGCGCGATCTCGTCCAGCGCCGCCTCGATCGCGCTCATCATCGCCAGCGACAGAGCATTGCGCTGGGCCGGGCGGTTCAAGGTCAGGACCGCGACGCCATCGTCATGAATATCAAGACGGACGAGCGTATCGGCTGCGGCAGCCTGGGTGCGGGCGGGGGTCTGATCAGTCATTGGGCGCATCCTTGAACCCTGGGGGCGCCACACCCGTCCCCGGTCGTCAATGGTTGCCGGGGCTGCCTGGGGATGTGGTCGAACCGGAGATGTGGTCGAACCGGGCCTGATCCGGCGGTTGCGGAGCGGCCCTCGCTGGCCATCATAGCGCCGCAGGGGCGCCGCGTCCAAGCACCGCGCGCGGGGCCATAATTGCGCCCGATCGGCCTCAAACCGGCGGCCTGCCTGGGGCCTGCTGTGTGGTAAAATAATACCGATTTGATAATGCATTGAAAACAAAAAGTTCTTTGCCGTTGACGGCGCAAAGATCCGTGGCATACTCCGCCTCCAGTTTCCCGAACCCATCTCGGTGCCCAGGCTCATGAAGACCTATACCGCCAAGCTGGCAGACATCGAGCACAAGTGGTCGGTGATCGACGCGAACGGTCTCGTTCTCGGTCGTCTCGCCGTCCTTGTTGCCAATCGTCTGCGCGGCAAGCACAAGCCGATGTTCACGCCCCATATGGATTGCGGCGATCATATCGTGATCGTCAATGCCGAAAAGGTGGTGCTGACCGGCCGCAAGCGTGCCCAGAAGACCTATTACTGGCACACCGGTCACCCCGGTGGCATCAAGGAGCGGACCGCGGACAAGATCCTCGACGGCCGCTATCCGGAGCGTGTGATCGAGGCCGCCGTGCGCCGCATGGTGCCCCGTGGTCCGCTGGGCCGCGACGTGATGCGCAAGCTGCATGTCTATGCCGGCCCCGAGCATCCGCATGTGGCCCAGACCCCTGAGCCGCTGGATGTCGCCGCCCTGAACCGCAAGAACGTGGGGTAATCGAGCCATGACCGAAACCAACGTTCAGGCCCAGGGTCTTGGCGCGCTGAAGGACATGGCCCAGGCGGCCGGTCTGATGGCGGACGAGCAGCTTCCCGAGCCGGTGCGCGATGCGCAGGGCCGGGCCTACGCCACCGGCAAGCGCAAGAACGCGATTGCCCGCGTGTGGGTGAAGCCGGGTTCCGGCAAGATCACCGTCAACGGCCAGGAAGCCGACGCCTATTTCAAGCGTCCTGTGCTGATGATGGTCATCCGTCAGCCGTTCTCGGTTGCCAACGTCGTCGATCACTTCGACATCGTTGCCACCGTGGTCGGTGGTGGTCTCTCCGGTCAGGCCGGCGCGGTTCGCCACGGCATCAGCAAGGCGCTGATGCTGTACGAACCGAACCTGCGCAAGCCGCTGAAGAAGGAAGGCTTCCTCACCCGCGACAGCCGCGTCGTCGAGCGCAAGAAGTACGGTAAGGCCAAGGCCCGCCGCAGCTTCCAGTTCTCGAAGCGCTGATCCGGGACGCGCCCTTCGGGGCGCGGGCCGCCTCTGCCATTATGAAAAGCCGGCAGTCCTTATGGGCTGCCGGCTTTTCATTGTGGCGGATGCGGCAGGGCTGGCGGGCAGGGGACGATCTGCGCTATAGCGATCGTGGTAGGCGGCCGTCGTCCGTCAACCATCATCAACCGCGGTGCTCGGCATGGCGTCGTCTGCGAACGGCCTGAACTGGGACGATCTGCGGCTCGTGCTGGCGGTGGCCGAACATGGCAGCTTGTCTGCCGCGGCACTGGCCTTGCGGATCAGCCATCCGACCCTGTCGCGACGCTGCCGGCTGGTCGAAGACCGGTTTGGCGTGCGCCTGTTCGAGCGCATGCCCGGTGGCTGGACGCTGACCGATGCGGGCGAGGATATGCGCGCGCTGGCTCTGCGCATGCGCGGCGATATCGCCGCCCTTGAAGCACGGATCGCGGGGCGCGACAACAATCTGCACGGCAGCGTGCGGTTGACGGCCCCCGATGCGGTGTCGGATCATCTTCTGCCGGCAATTCTGGCCGATCTGTGCCGGGATCTGCCGCGGATCACCATCGATCTGATGGTGAACAATCAGACGCTGCCGCTTGCCCGGCGCAGTGCCGACATTGCCTTGCGCGTCACCAACAGCCCTGATCCGGCTCTGAAAGGCAGACGGGTCGGCACTATTGCCATGGCCGTTCATGCACAGGCGGCACTGGCGGCGCGGCATGCCGATCCGGCCCATGGCCCCTGGATCGGCTATGACGACACCCTTGCCTGTTCCGGTCCGGGCGCGTGGGTCACGGCAAAGCTGCCGCCGGACGCGATCCGCTTCCGGGCCAATACCTTGCCCGGTGCCGCTCAGGCGATCCGCGCCGGTATCGGCTTCGGCCTGCTGCCCTGTTTCGTGGGCGCGGCCCTGCCGGATGTCGTCAGGGTCGCACCGCCGGTTCCCGAGCTGTCGACCGAGTTGTGGTTGCTGGTTCATCCCCAGATGGCCCGTGTGCCCCGGGTGCGGGCGGTCTGTGATGCGCTGGCCGCTGCCTTGAAGGCGCTGGCGCCGCGTCTGTCGGGTGATGACGGCCTCTGACATGAAGGATGCTGAAACATTCTTGCAGGGGCCTGTTCAGTTTCTTGTGTCTTCCGCCCGTCGCCGTGATGGCAGACTGATGCACGAAACCAGCCGCGGCGCGGTGCCGCCGGACCAATCACCGGGAGATATCCGATCGTGTTCATCGTGCTTCTGACAGCCACCGTCCCGGCGCCCGGCAATGGTGAGGCCGCGCGTCGTCTGATGGCGGATCACAACGCATGGCTTGCCCAGGGCTTCGACGATGGTGTGTTTCAGCTCGCCGGCAGCCTGAGGCCGGTGGCGGGTGGCGCCATCCTGGTCCATGGCGTCTCACGCGACGAAATCGAGGCGCGGGTGATGGCCGATCCCTTCGTGGTTGGCGGCGTGGTCACGCCGCAGATCCTTGAGGTGGCGCCGGCACGGTCCGATGCCCGGCTCGCCTTCCTGGCCGCGTAACCCATGACCATGATGACGATCCAGGGGCCGGACGGCCTGCCGCGGTGTCGCTGGTGCGCGGCGGCGCCGGATTTTCTGCGCTATCACGATACCGAATGGGGATTTCCTGTCGGCGACGATCAGCGTCTGTTCGAGAAGCTGTGCCTGGAGACGTTTCAGTCGGGCTTGAGCTGGCGGACCATTCTGGCCAAGCGCGAGAACTTCCGTGCCGCCTTTCATGGCTTCGACATTGCGCGCGTGGCCCGCTTTACCGCCATCGACGTCGAGCGTCTGCTTGGTGATCAGGGTATCGTGCGCAACCGGTTGAAGATCATGGCGGTGATCAACAATGCGCAACGTGCCGCCGATCTGATCGATGCGGAGGGCTCGCTTGCCGCCTGTCTGTGGCGCTATGAAGCCGACCCCGCGCGTGCGGCCCCGATCGAGGCGGTGGCGACCTCGCCGGAATCGGTCGCCTTGTCGGCGGATCTGAAGCGGCGCGGCTGGTCGTTCGTTGGGCCGACCACGGTCTATGCCTTCATGCAGGCGATGGGGTTGGTCAACGATCATGTCGCGGCCTGTGTGACCCGTGCGGCCGTGACCAGAGCGCGTGCGGCCTTCACCTCGCCCGTGTCTGCGGTGATTTCCCCCAACCTGCCGTGATTTCCCCGGTCTGCCAGCCGGATAGCCCGGTTGCGGCATCCGGTGCCGCATGTCACGATATCCGGCGATCGTTCCGCAATCTGGGACAGGCCGATGACCTTCGGTATCCGGACCTTCTCGGCCTATCTCAAGGATGCCGACGGGTTTCTTGAACAGGCACCGCCGCTTGCGGCCCTCGACCAGTGCGTCGACCGGCTGGCCCAGGTGCTGGGCTTCGATTCGGCGTGGTACGGGTTCATGAGCTGGGGGCAGGCGGCGGCCGGCGGTGGTGCGCGGGCCGGAGCCGGTGGCCCCGGCGTGGTCGTTCATGGCACGGCGACCCTGAACCTGCCCGGCGGATATTTCCAGGCCTGGCAGGCGATGCGTCACGACGATCTGCTGCTCGACCAGATCAGCCGGGCGCCGCGGCAGGTGGCGATCTGGCGGCGGGGTGAGCACCACGAGACTGAGGGGCTGGCGGCGATGGCGGATCGTTACGATCTGGGCGCCGTCGCCTCGGCCACGCAGATCCGTGCCGATCTTCCGGGGGCGTTGTTTCTCGCCTGCTATCGCCGGGGTGGCGTCGGTATCCGCAACTGGCATGCGGATGAGCAGGATTTCATTTATGCAGCGGTCGAAGTGCTGGACCGCCAGATCCGTGACCGGGCGGAGCGGCCGATGGTTGCCGGTGGCACAGGCGTCGACTTGCTGGTGTCTATGGCCGGCCACTGCATCTTTGGCGGCGCGCGGCTGCGCGCGGTGCTGGGCATCGATGTCGACGGCCCGCTGCGCCATCGGTTGCAGTCGGGCTTCCGCGCCGCACTGGCCGGGCCAGACCCTGTCTCGATGGACGATCTGGGGCTGGTGGTCACGGCGATGCCGAAGGCCTGCAGCGACGATGCCGGACTTCGGGCGGTGCATGTCGCAAGCCTCACGCCGGCCAGCCGGTTGAGCCCGCGTGAGGCCGAGGTCGCGGCCCTGCTGGTGCAGGGGCTCAACCACAAGCAGGTTGCCCGGCAACTGGGCGTGGCCCCCGCAACCGTGCGCAACCAGACCAGCCGGATCTATGACAAGCTGGGGGTCGGCAACCGCGCGACCCTGGCCGCCGCCCTGGGGGCCGCGGCCCCGGCTGGCCGCAGCGGCCCGGGGCCGGCATAGGTCATTTGCACCATGGTCCTCTGATCGCGGACGGCCGAAGATCACCCTGTCCGGCAACAGACCGGCAGACAACAGGGAGGAGCCACCCATGGATCTGAAAGACTATGCCGCACAGGATGCAACCGGTCTGGCAGCACTGGTCAAGGCCGGCGAGGTCAGCGGCGCCGAGCTTGCCGATTGCGCCAACCGGGCGATCGATGCCGTAAACGGCACGATCAATGCCGTCATCCGCCGGCTGGACCCGCCGGTGGCGGGTGATGATGCCGGACCCTTCGCCGGCGTGCCGTTTCTGGTCAAGGATCTGGTTCTGGCCGTGGGCGGGATACCGCAGATGATGGGCACGCGCATGCTGGCCGAGGGTGGCTTCGTGCCCCCGGTCGACAGCGAGCTGTTCACGCGCTTTCGCAAGGCCGGCCTTAATACCATTGGAATCACGGCCACACCGGAATTCGGCTTCAACGCCACCACCGAGGCGGTGCTGAACGGACCGACACGCAATCCGTACAACACCGAACGCTCGCCCGGCGGGTCGTCGGGTGGGTCTGCCGCCGCGGTGGCGGCCGGGATCGTGCCTGTGGCCCATGCCAATGATGGCGGCGGCTCGATCCGGATTCCGGCGGCGTCCTGCGGACTGGTCGGCTTGAAGCCGTCGCGTGGCCGGATCCCGTTCGGGCCATATTATGGCATGCCGCTGCTGGGCATGGCGAACGAGTTCGTCGTCACCCGCACGGTTCGCGATTGCGCAGCGCTGCTCGATGCCGTCTCCGGCCCCGATATTGGCGCCACCCTCGGCATCGCGCCGCCGGCCATGCCCTATGCCGGTGCCATTGCCGCCGACACCCGACCATTGAAGGTGGCGCTGGTACGGCACTGGCCGAAGGCGCCGGCGGTTGAACCGCAGATCGACGAGGCGCTGTCACGCACGGCGCGTCTGTTCGAGGCGAATGGCCATATGGTCGAGGAGGCGGCGCCGGACTACGACGTCGATGCCTTCAATCGTGCGAACTTCGCGGCCTGGATGTCGTTCCTGGCCGTTGGCCTCAACGGCGTGAGTGCCGCGATGGGCCGTGAGCCGGGGCCGGATACGGTCGAGGCGGTCACCCTGGCCTGCGCCCGCGCCGGCAACCGGCTGACCGCCATGGACATCGAGGACGTGTTCATGGTGATGAATACGGTATCCAGGAGTATTGGCGCATTTCTAACGCAGTACGACGTTATCCTGATGCCGGTTCTGAAGCGTACACCACTGCCGCTGGGCTATCTTAACCAGAACGATCCGGATCTGGACGCCCAGGGCTGGTATGACCGGCTGTTCGATGCAGTGCCATTCACAGCCCCGTTCAACATGACCGGCCTGCCAGCGATCACCGTGCCGGCCGGCATGCATGACGCCATGCCTGTGCCGATCCAGATGGCGGCGGGCATGGGGCGCGAGGACGTGCTGCTGCAACTGGCCCATGATCTGGAACGGCAGCAGCCCTGGCGGGATATTCGGCCGGGGGTGTTCGCCGGCTGACACGGGCCGACATCAGCGGGGCCGGGCGAGGTTGCCGCGGGCGGGGATTTGGTCCAGATTTCGAGGGCCGATCCCCGCCGCCGTCAGGAGTGCCCGGTCCCGTGTCGCATGCCGATTTCGTCCATCTCCGCGTTCACACCGCCTATTCGCTGTCGGAAGGGGCGGTGAAGACCAAGGATCTGGTCAAGCTGGTCAAGGCGCAGAAGATGCCGGCGGTGGCGGTCACCGATACCGGCAATCTGTTCGGCGCCATGGAAATCTCGTCGACTCTGCCGAAAGAGGGCATCCAGCCGATCCTGGGCATGGTGATCCGGCTGACCCGCAGCGCCGGCGAAGACCGCTTCGGCCGCAGGCCCGAGCCCGAACCGCTGGTGCTGCTGGCCCAGTCTGGCACCGGCTATGACAATCTGGGCCGGATCGTCAGCCATGCCTTCATGAAGACGCCCACCGGCGATACGCCGCAGGTGTCGGAAGACGTGCTGGCGCAATTCGCGACCGATCTGATCTGCCTGTCGGGTGGTCCGGCGGGGCCGGTGGGCGCGCGCGTGCTGGAAGGTCGCGACGACGAGGCCCGCGCCCAGGCCGAACGGCTGGCGACGATCTTTCCCGGCCGGTTCTATATCGAATTGATGCGCCATTGCGGGCCGGGGGAAACCCCGCCAGCCCTGGAAGCCGACAGCGAGCCGGGCCAGGTCGATATCGCCTATGATCTGGATCTGCCGCTGGTTGCCACCAATGACGTGTTCTTCACCACCGAGGCGATGTACGAGGCCCATGATGCCTTGCTGTGCATCGCCGAGGGCCGGCATATCGAAGACACCAACCGGCGCCGACTGACCCCCCATCATTATTTCAAATCGGCCCGGCAGATGCGGGAACTGTTCGCGGATCTGCCGGAAGCGGTTGATAACACGCTGGTCATCGCGCGGCGCTGTGCCGCCAAAGCACCCTTCCGCAAGCCGATCCTGCCCAAATCGACCCGCGATCCGAATGCGCGCGAGGAAGACGAGTTGCGGCGCCTGTCGCGTGAGGGACTGGAGGCGCGGCTGGAAAGCATCGTCTATACCTATACCCCCGGCCTGGATGCGGCCGGACGCGAGGCGGCAGCCAAACCCTATCGCGACCGGCTGGACTATGAGTTGGACGTGATCATCAAGATGGGGTTCCCCGGTTATTTCCTGATCGTCGCCGAGTTCATCCAATGGTCGAAGACCCATGGCATTCCAGTCGGTCCCGGCCGTGGATCGGGCGCCGGGTCTGTGGTCGCGTGGTCGTTGACGATCACCGACCTCGACCCGCTGCGCTTCGGGCTGCTGTTCGAGCGGTTTCTGAATCCGGAACGCGTGTCGATGCCCGACTTCGATATCGACTTCTGCCAGGACCGGCGCGACGAGGTGATCCAGCATGTCCGTGATCTGTATGGCCACGACCGGGTCGCCCAGATCATCACCTTCGGTAAGCTTCAGGCCCGCGCGGTGCTGCGCGATGTCGGCCGTGTGCTGGGTATGCCCTTCGGTCAGACCGACAAGATCTGCAAGCTGGTGCCGAACAATCCGGCCAATCCGGTCACCTTGCAGGAGGCGATCGACGGTGAGCCGGCATTGCAGCGGGCGCGGAATGAAGACGAGCAGGTGGCGCGGCTGATCAACATCGCGCTGAAACTGGAAGGACTTTATCGCCACGCCTCCACCCATGCCGCCGGCGTGGTGATCGGCGACCGGCCGCTCGATGAACTGGTGCCGCTCTATCGCGATCCGCGCTCCGACATGCCGGTCACCCAGTTCTCGATGAAATATGTCGAGCAGACCGGGCTGATCAAGTTCGACTTCCTGGGCCTGAAAACCCTGACCGTGATCACCACCGCCGAGCGGCTGATCCGCGAGGTCGATCCGGATTTCGACATCAACCGGGTGCCGCTCGACGACAAGCCCAGCTTCGACATGCTGGCGCGCGGCGAGGGCGTCGGCGTGTTCCAGCTGGAAAGTTCCGGCATGCGCGACGTGTTGCGCAAGCTCAGGCCCGACAAGTTCGAGGACATCATCGCGGTGGTGGCGCTGTACCGTCCGGGTCCGATGGACAATATCCCGCGCTATATCGCGGTCAAGCACGGCTCCGAGAAGGCCGAATACCTGCACCCGCTGCTGAAGTCGATCCTGGAGGAAACCTATGGGATCATGATCTATCAGGAACAGGTGATGCAGGCGGCCCAGGTGCTGGCCGGCTACAGCCTGGGACAGGCGGATCTTCTGCGCCGCGCGATGGGCAAGAAGATCAAGGAGGAGATGGACGCCCAGCGCGAGAGCTTCACCAAGGGAGCGGTCGACCATGGCGTCGACAAGGACACGGCCGGGCTGATCTTCGACCAGATCGCCAAGTTCGCGGGCTATGGCTTTAATAAATCACATGCCGCCGCCTATGCGCTGGTCGCCTATCAGACCGCCTATCTGAAGGCCAACTGGCCGGTGGAATTCATGGCGGCGTCGATGACCTTGGATATGCACAACACCGACAAGCTTGCCGGATTCCGTCAGGAGCTGAACCGGCTGAAGATCGGCGTGGTGCCGCCGGATGTGAACCAGTCGGATGCCATGTTCGCCGTGCGCCGGACAGCGCGGGCGCCGCGCGGCGACATTCTGTATGCGCTGGGCGCGCTGAAGCAGGTGGGGCCGCAGGCGATGGCCGAACTGGTGGCGGAACGCCGGCGGGGCGGCGCCTATGGCGATCTGTTCGATCTGTCGGCGCGGCTGGGCACCAAGGTGATCAACAAGCGCATGATGGAAAGCCTGACCAAGGCCGGCGCCTTCGATCATCTGAACGCCAACCGTGCCCAGGTGATGAACGCCATCGACATGGTGCTGCGCTATGGGCAGGCGGCGCAGGAGGAACGCCAAAGCAACCAGGTCAGCCTGTTCGGCGGACCGGGCGGCGAAGCAGTCCCCAAACCGCCGATGCCGGCGATCGACCCCTGGATGCCGATGGAACAGTTGAAGCGCGAGCTGGAGGCGGTGGGCTTCTATCTGTCCGCCCATCCGCTGGATGCCTATGACAAAGTCATGGACCGGCTGGGGGTGGTGCGTGCCGGCGATCTGGCGGCGAAACTTGAGCGGGAAGGGGCGGCGGGGTTGAAGCTTGCCGGCACCCTGATCGCCAAACAGGAGCGCCGCTCCGCCAAGGGCAGCCGCTTCGCCTTCGCCCAGATGTCGGACCCGACGGGGGTGTTCGAGGTGACGCTGTTCTCGGAGGTGCTGTCCCAGGCCCGGGATCTGCTTGAACCGGGCGTGCCGCTGCTGATCGAGGCCAGCGGCGAATGGCGCGACGATACCGTGCGGCTGACCGCCCAGAATGTCCGGTCGCTCGACGACGTCGCCGCATCGTCGTCGTCACGCCTGACCATTCAGGTGGCGGAGGAACGCGCCCTCGCTCAGATCCGCCGGGTCATCGAGCGCGAACCGGAAGGTCGCGGCCGCATCACGCTGGAACTCGACATCGATCTTGAGGGCGAACGCCAGGTGGTCCGGCTTGAACTGCCCAAGCCGGTGTCGATCACCCCGGCCCTGCGTGCGGCGCTGAAGCTGACGCCCGGCGTGACGGATGCGATCGAGACCTGAGAGCCGTCTGTTATTGGCGCGATGGCGAGAGGAGCACCGGCAGGCGCTCGGCGGGGGGCGTGTTGCGTGAGGGGGCGACCAGGATCTCGCCATCGATGATCACCATGCCGATGCCGGGCAGGTCGCCCAGTTCCACTGCCTCAAGCAGGGTCCGGCCGGCGCTGCCGGCCGGCCGGTCCATGATCACGGGATCGGCGGCGTGGCCGGGCTGGATCAGCCCGATATCATCGTGGTGACGCCGCCATGCAGGCAATGCAGCACCCAAGCGCCATGATCGGTTCGCGGCGACCATTCGCCGAGGGTTGGATGAACATGGCTGTCGATCATGGGGCTGGCCGTTTTATGCGGCGGCTGTGGCCGGTATGCGTGGGGTGGATCATGCGGATCCCGCATGACGATGTGTTGAGAGCGCATTGTTCCGAACCAGTGTCCGGCGGATAGGATGCGGAGAACATCAACGTCGTCTGCCGGCATGATCGGTGGCGCACGCGCTTTGAGGACCGCCTGCCGATGCCTTCGCGCGGAATTACCGGATTGGCCGCCCTGTTCATCGACCGCATGACCCGCCATGGCACGACGTTTCTGGCAAGCTGTGTGTGTCTGGGACTGATCTGGCCGGCCGCCGCCGATGCGGTGCGCCCGGCAATGCCGGTGATGGTCTTCATCTTTGTATTGGGCACGCTTTTGCGGGTCGAGCCGCCGGTGGTGGTCGCCACGGCCAGACGCGCCGGCGTTTCGGTGGTTCTTCCGGTCTTCGTGATGATCGCCTGTCCGATCCTTGTCGGTGTCGCAGCGATTGTGGCCGGGCTGCGGATGGATCTGGTGTTGGCGCTGGTGCTGGCGGTGTCGGCGCCGCCATCCTCGGGCACATCGGCGGTTGCCCGCATGCTTGGTCTCGATCCGGCGGTACCCCTGGTCGCGACGCTGGCATCGATGGTGTTGACTCCCCTGACGGCGCCGGTGATCGCCGATCTGTTCTCAGCCGGCAGTTCCTCGGCGGTTGCCCCCCTTGACCTCGCGCTCCGTCTGGCGCTGCTGATCGGCTCGGCCGAAGGGGCGGCACTTCTGCTGCGTCGTTTCATGGGGCGCGCACTGAACCGCCACGCCCGCGCGGTCGATGCCGTCGTGGTGACCGCACTGATCCTGTTCGCCCTTGGGACGATGTCGGGCGTGCGGGCGATGATCGAGGACGACCCCGAATTCGCCGCGGGTGTCGTCGCCTTGGCATTCGGGTGCAACATCTTCCTTCAACTCGTGGCAGGGCTGATCTTTCCCGGCAATCTGCGGATGCGGTTCACCACCGGACTGATCGCGGGCAATCGCAATGTCGGTTTGTTGTGGTCGGCGTTGGGTGCTGCGGTCACACCGACCATGGCGTTATACTTCGCGGCGAGTCAGCTGCCGATCTTCACGCTGCCGAGGTTGATCCAGTCGGTGCTGTATCGTCTGGAAGTGGGCCGCCGGACCAGGTCCGCGACCTGATCCGGCGTTGGTCGCACCCGTCGGCGAGGGTATGTCCCCGTCCGCCGCGTTCGGGTGGGGTCCATGAAAGCCGGCGTAGTTCATAAGGCCGGCGTGGTTTATCTGGAATGGGGGAGGAAAAGACCGGCTGTTCCGTGGCACCCTGTCCATCCTGCAATGGCGCGCCACAGCAGAGGGACCGACCGATGCTCGATATCCGCTGGCTGGAAGATCTGATCGCCCTGGCCGAGACCGGCAGCTTCACGCGGGCGGCTGACCGGCGCAATGTCACGCAGTCCGGCTTCAGCCGCAGGATCCAGTCACTGGAGCAGTGGGCGCGCGCACCGCTTGTCGATCGGGCGGGCACCCCGCTTCGTCTGACCAATGCCGGCTATGAGGTACTGGGCGTCGCTCAATCGGTTGTTGGCGAGGTGACGCATCTCCGCGACCGGCTCACCTCTCATGCGGCAAGCGGGCGATCGACCACGATCCGGATCGCCGCCCCTCACCTTATGGGTGTCAATTTCTTTCAGGGATGGTTCCCGCAGGTCGAGGCCGTCCTCGGTCATCTTCCACTGGTGGTGATGTCGCTGAACGTTCAGCCATGTTTCGCGGCCCTTGATCGGGGCGATGTCGATTTCGTCATCTGCCTCGCCGATCAGGCCGGACATCTGTTTGAGCGGCTGCCTCAGGCGCTGCGTCCCGATCCCGCGGCCCGTGCTCTTCTGGGGCGCGATGTTCTCATACCGCTCACCGCATGCGACGAGGAGCAGCGGCCAAGATATCGCCTGGGCATCGGTCGGGCGCCGGTGCTGGACTACCTGGAGGATTGTTCCCTGAACTGGTCGCTCGATCTGGCGCGGGCGCATTGGCCGGACATCGATCTCTGCCACGCCGGCTCCGCGCATTATTCCGACGGGCTCCGCCTCATGGCGAGACGGGGGCTCGGTGTCGCCTGGCTGCCCGAGAGCATTACGGCCGCCGACCGGAGCGAGCGGCGGCTGGTCCGCGCGGGCGGTCCTGAATTCGATGTGCCGCTCGTCGTTCAGGCGATCCGGCGTCAGGCGCGCCTGTCCGCCGATGCCGAAGCCTTCTGGCGGGATCTCGTGGCGGGCAGGCTTGGCAGGCCCGAGGCGCCCGCCGCCGGGCTGGCGCCTCGGGCGGCGGGCCTGATGAGGACCGACCAACCGGAGCCCTTGACGGGGGCCTGCTCTGAGGCGAGGGGCGTCCGGCCGCTAAACTCTTGCCAAATGCGCCCCGGCGGGCTATAGAGCGGCCGTCCCGGTGACCTTATCGCCGGGGCGTTCACACGCACGCGAGGCCCGCGGCCCGATGCAGTGGATCAGCCGGATGTCCGGCGCGGTCCGGTTATCGGTGTCGCTCCGGTGTCTTCGTCGGGGCCCGTCGCACGACGTCTTGTCTGGTCGCGCGATGCCGGCGAAGATCTCAACCTCGCGGAGGCCGAACCGGAAAAGGACCGTTTTCCATGGCACTCCCCACCTTTACGATGCGCCAGCTGCTTGAAGCCGGCGTCCATTTCGGGCATCAGTCCCGCCGCTGGAACCCGCGTATGTCGCCGTATCTGTTCGGCACCCGCAACGGGATCCACATCATCGACCTGCGCGAGACCCAGCCGCAGATGTATCGTGCGATGGAAGCGGTGCGCGACATCGTCGCCAATCGCGGCCGCGTGCTGTTCGTCGGCACCAAGCGTCAGGCACAGGATCTGGTTGCCGAAGGCGCCAAGCGTTGCGGCCAGTACTATGTCAACCGGCGCTGGCTGGGCGGCATGCTGACCAACTGGCAGACCATCTCGAATTCGATCCGTCGTCTGCGCGAGATTGAGCAGCTCCTCGACCAGCAGGCCGATCTGGGCCTGACCAAGAAGGAACTGCTGAAGCTGACCCGTCAGCGCGACAATCTGGAATCCTCGCTCGGTGGCATCAAGGACATGGGCGGCCTTCCGGACGCGCTGTTCGTGATCGACACCAACAAGGAAGAGCTGGCGGTCCGCGAGGCGACGAAGCTGGGCATTCCGGTGATCGCGATCCTGGACAGCAATTCCAACCCCGATGGCGTCACCTTCCCGGTTGCCGGCAACGACGACTCGACCAAGGCGATCCAGCTGTATCTGGAGCTGATGTCGGGCGCCGTTCTCGACGGCATCCAGCAGGAGATGATCCGCTCGGGCGCCGACATGGGCGCGCTGTCCGATCCGGTCGCGGTCGATCTCGACGACGAGGGCATGGCTGACGAGGCCGCTGCCGAAGAGCCGGCCGCCGCCGAGGCGCCCGCTGGTGAGGCGCCGGCTCAGGCCTGACGCATCCGGCGGTTCGGATGAGCGGTCGCCTCCCCCCAGGGTGCGACCGGCGATGCGGCGGCGCCCAGGGGGTGCCGCCGTTCGTGTTTCCGGCAACCGGATGCGCACGCCCCGCGCATTCGGCGGGGCGGGGCTCGACAAGGCAGAAGACGGGTGGGTGCTGGTGGCATCACGCTGCATGGCATCCGGCCCGCGATGATTTCCGTGACGCGACGCACACAACGCGACTGCGCTCGATAGAACTTACACGAGGTGGATTATGGCTGAGATCACCGCTGCCCTGGTGAAGGAGCTTCGCGAGAAGACCGGCGCCGGCATGATGGACTGCAAGAAGGCGCTGACCGAGAACAGCGGCGACCTGGATGCCGCCATCGACTGGCTGCGCACCAAGGGTCTGTCGCAGGCGGCCAAGAAGGCGAGCCGCGTTGCTTCCGAGGGCCTGGTCGGCCTGAAGGTTGCCGGCACCCGCGGCGCCGTGGTCGAGGTGAATTCCGAGACCGACTTCGTTGCCCGCAACGAGAAGTTCCAGGACTACGTGGCCAACGTCGCCGGCGTTGCCCTGAGCACCGGCGCCGAGCTTGAGGCGCTGAAGGCCGCGTCGTTCCCGGATGGCGGCACCGTCGCTGAAAAGCTGACCGACCTGATCGCCACCATCGGCGAGAACATGAACCTGCGCCGCGCCGCGGTGCTTGAGGTGTCGGACGGCGTGATCGCGGCCTATGTCCACAACCAGATCACCGACGGTCTCGGCAAGATCGGCGTTCTGGTGGCGCTGGAATCGACCGGCGACAAGGCCAAGCTGGAAGAGCTGGGCCGTCAGATCGCGATGCATGCCGCCGCCGCCCGCCCTGAGGCGCTGGATGTCGGCGATGTCAGCACCGATGCGCTGGATCGTGAGCGTGCCGTTCTGATCGAACAGGCCCGTGAGAGCGGCAAGAACGAGAGCATCATCGAGAAGATGGTCGAGGGTCGTATCCGCAAGTATTACGAGCAGGTCTGCCTTTTGGAGCAGGTGTTCGTGATCGACGGCGAGACCAAGATCCGCAAGGTGGTCGAGAATGCCAAGGCCACCGTCGGTGCGCCGGTGACCCTGACCGCCTTTGCCCGCTTCGAGCTGGGCGAGGGTGTCGAGAAGAAGCAGGAAGATTTCGCCGCCGAGGTTCAGAAGACCCTGGGTGCGTGATCGCCTGAACAGGCAGGGTCCGGTGCAAACCGGGCCGGAGAGGGGCGTCCGCTGCGGGCGCCCCTTTTTTGTCGCCACCATCCGGCGTGGATCGGCGGTTGCGGCGGTTGCCATGCCGGGCCGGCGCGGCTATACGTTACACGGCCCGTGCCCGGCATATCCGCCGCGGTAGGTGGGCCGTGCCCATGCCATGAGCCGGCGGGCGCCATCACCGCCGGATTGCCGGACGTCAGCCCCCGAACGTGCGCGCGCCGCCAGGCCGCCGATGAGCGTCGTCGAACAGGAGACATCCCATGTCGTTCTCCACCCCGCGGTTCCGCCGGGTCCTTCTGAAGGTCTCGGGCGAAGCGCTGATGGGCAATCGCCAGTACGGCCTGGACGTCGACATGGTCGAGCGGGTCGCCGGCGAGATCCGCGGCGTACAGGCGATGGGTGTGCAGGTCTGCCTGGTGATCGGCGGCGGCAACATCTTCCGCGGCATCTCGGGTGCCGCGACCGGCATGGAGCGGGCCACGGCCGATTATATGGGCATGCTGGCGACCGTGATGAACGCCCTGGCCATGCAGAGTGCGTTGGAGCGGATCGGCGTGGCTACGCGTGTGCAGTCGGCGATCCCCATGTCGAGCATCTGCGAGCCCTATATCCGCCGCCGTGCCGTCCGCCACATGGAGAAGGGGCGGGTGGTCATCTTTGCAGCCGGCACCGGCAATCCGTTCTTCACCACCGACACGGCGGCAGCCTTGCGGGCGGTGGAGATGGGCTGTGATGCCCTGTTGAAGGGAACGCAGGTCGACGGCGTCTATACCGCCGACCCCAAGAAAGATCCGCGTGCCGAGCGCTACGACAGCCTTGGCTATCTGGAAGTGCTTTCGCGCGACCTCAAGGTGATGGATGCTTCTGCCATCACGCTCGCACGCGACAACAATATCCCGATCGTGGTGTTCAACCTGCATCACGCCGGCGGCTTCGCCGAAGTGATCCATGGTCGGGGGCCGTTCACCATCATTGCCAACGAGGCCTGAACCGTGTCCAAGGATGACATCATCAAGGACGTCCGCCGTCGGATGGACGGCGCGATCGACGCCCTGAAGCACGAACTGGCGGGTCTGCGGACCGGTCGCGCATCGACGAACATGCTGGAGCCCGTCCGGGTCGACGCCTATGGTTCCGAGATGACGGTGTCTCAGGTGGCGACGATCAGCGTTCCCGAACCGCGGATGCTGTCGGTACAGGTCTGGGACCAGAGCCTTGCCAAAGCCGTCGACCGTGCAATCCGCGACAGCGGTCTCGGCCTGAACCCCATCGCCGAAGGTGCTGTCATCCGGGTGCCGATTCCGGAACTGACCGAGGATCGCCGCCGTGAAATGGGCAAGGTTGCCGCCCGCTATGGCGAGCAGGCCCGGATTTCGGTGCGCAATGTCCGCCGCGATGGCCTCGACAAGCTGAAGAAGCTGGAAAAGGACAGCGAGATCAGCCAGGACGAGCTTCGTGGCGCGTCGGATCGGGTGCAGGCCGTCACCGACGAGCGGATCAAGCAGATCGACGACTTGGTGAGCGCGAAGGAAAAGGAGATCATGCAGGTCTGAGCCCAGAGGCAACGTCAATGGAGCCGAGCCCCATGGCGCTGGCCACCGAGCCCACCCTGCGCCACATCGCGATCATCATGGACGGCAATGGCCGCTGGGCGAAATCCCGCGGCCTGCCGCGTACGGTCGGCCATTACCGTGGCGCCGAGTCGGTCCGCAAGGTGATCGATCGGGCGATCGACCACGACATCGCCTATCTGACGCTGTTCGCCTTCTCGTCCGAGAACTGGAAGCGCCCCATGGATGAGGTCCGCGACCTCATGGGGCTGCTGCGTTTTTATCTGGATCGTGAAGTGCGGTTGCTGGCTGATCGCAACGTGCGCCTGAATTTCATCGGCGACCGATCCCGGTTGTCCAAGGATATGTGTGATCTGCTGGTGAGATCCACCGAGCGGACGGCGCATTGCACCGGTATGGTGCTGACCATCGCAATCAGCTATGGCGGGCGGGCCGAGATTGCCGAGGCGGCCCGTCAGATGGCGGCCGAGGTGGCGTCGGGTACATTGTCGATCGACCAGATCGACGAGGATGCGATCACCGCCCACCTTCAGACCAACACGCTGCCCGATCCGGATCTGGTGATCCGGACCAGTGGCGAGCAGCGGATCAGCAATTTCATGCTCTGGCAGCTGGCCTATGCCGAAATGATCTTCCTGCCGGTGCTGTGGCCTGATTTCGATGCGGCCGCCTTCGATGCCGCGATCGATGAATACAAACGCCGTGAACGTCGCTATGGCGCTGTTTCGCCGGCGTGATCCGGCGGCCCTGGCCGTCGCCGATATGGACATCACGGCCGAGGAACGCGCCGCAGCGGCCGGATTGAAGGCCGAGCGCAGACGGACCCTGGAACTGCGCCTTCTGACGACGCTGGTGCTGGGACCGCCGGTCCTGGCCCTGATCTATGTCGGCGGGCCCGCCTTCCATCTGTTCGGTGGTGTGCTTGCGGTGCTGCTGCTGAACGAATGGCGCCGGCTGGTCGACCTCAAGGGCGGTCTGTGGACCGCCATCGGGCTGGCCCTGGGCGCGGTTCTGGGGGCAGCGGCCTGGATGGCCGGGCAGGGGCGGTTCGATGTGGCGCTGGCGCTTGTGGCCACGTCCGCGGCCTGTGCGGGCTTTGTTCATATCCAGGGCGCACGCCGGCGCTGGCTTGGTGCCGGCGTGGTCTATGTCGGGCTGCCGATTCTGGCGCTGATCTGGCTGCGCGCCCGGCCACAGGGGCTGGAACTCACCCTTTGGCTGATGCTGGTGGTCTGGGCGACCGATATCGGCGCCTTCGTGTTCGGGCGGGCGATCGGCGGCTTTCGTCTGGCGCCGCGGATCAGCCCGAACAAGACCTGGGCGGGGCTTGGTGGCGGCATGTTTTCGGCGGCGGTCGTCTCGATGCTGATCACCGTTCTGGCGGGCGGGCGCGAACCGTCGGATCTGGGCTGGATCGCGGCGGCCGGCGCCATGCTTGCCGTGGTGGAACAGATCGGCGACCTTGTCGAGAGCGGCGTGAAACGCCATTTCGGCGTCAAGGACAGCGGCCGGCTGCTTCCCGGCCATGGCGGTCTGCTCGATCGCCTGGACGGCCTGTTATTTGCAGCACCCGCGCTGGTGATCATGCTGCTTCTGACCGGTGGTCTGATTGCCGAGGGATTATGACCGACACATCCGCGACCGCGTCCACGCCCCGTCATGTCTCGATCCTGGGGGCCACAGGGTCGGTGGGCCGACAGACCATCGACCTGATCGCCCGTGACCCTGAGCGGTATCCGGTCGAGGCACTGACCGCCAACGGCAATATCGACCAGCTGGCCGAGGACGCGATCCGGCTCAGGGCGCGCTTCGCGGTGACCGCCGACCCGGCGCGCTATCTGGAGCTGAAACAGCGCCTGTCCGGCACCGGCATTGCGGCAGGCGCCGGTCCCGATGCGTTGATCGAGGCCGCGGAGCGACCGGCCGGATGGGTGATGGCGGCGATCGTCGGCTCGGCCGGGCTGGCGCCCACGCTTGCCGCCGTGCGGCGTGGCGCGCTGGTGGCACTGGCCAACAAGGAGTGCCTGGTCTGTGCCGGCGACCTGTTCACAGCCGAGGTCGAACGCCACGGCGCCCGTCTGCTTCCGGCCGACAGCGAGCACAATGCCATCGCCCAGATCCTTGAGCCCGACCGGATCGATGCGGTTGAGCGCGTGGTTCTGACGGCGTCGGGCGGGCCGTTCCGGTCCATGCCGCTCGACGAGATGCGGCGCGTGACGCCTGAGCAGGCAGTGGCCCATCCGAACTGGTCGATGGGCGCCAAGATCTCGGTCGACAGCGCCACGATGATGAACAAGGGGCTGGAACTGATCGAAGCCCATCATCTGTTTCCGGTCGGCATCGATCGCCTGGATATCCTGGTGCACCCGCAATCGATCGTCCACGGTCTGGTCTATTACGCCGACGGATCGGTGCTGGCGCATCTGGGCGCACCCGACATGCGCACGCCGATTGCCTGGACCCTGGCCTGGCCCGACCGGCGTCACGCCCCCAGCGACCGGCTCGATCTGGCCCGGATCGGGACATTGTCGTTCGAGGCGCCCGACGACCGTCGGTTCCCCTGTCTGGCGCTGGCCCGCGATGCCTTGAAATGCGGCGATGGCGCCGCCACAATCCTGAATGCTGCGAACGAGGTGGCGGTGGCGGCCTTCCTGAACCGGCGCATCGGCTTCCTCGACATCGCCGGCATCGTTGCAGACACACTTGATGGCGAAGCCAGGCGCGCGCCAACGTCGATCGACGAGGTGATCGCGCTCGATCAGGCGGCACGCCGGCGCGCGACGGATCTGGTGGCGGCACGCTGACCCCGCCGTGCCCGGCAAGGCGTCAGGAGGCGCGCGCCGGGATCTGCCCGATCCGTGCCGCTCGACCCCGCCGCTCTCGGACCACCCTTTGCGCCGGCGCCCACAGGCTGTCGCCCACTTAATCGCTGGACCTGAAGCCACAGATGGACCAATTGATCCAATCGCTGAGCTACCCCATCGGCTTTGCCGTGGTGCTCGGCATCGTCGTCTTCGTTCATGAGTTTGGTCATTACTGGGTGGCGCGGCGTTGCGGCGTGACGGTCGAGACGTTCTCGATCGGGTTCGGCCCCGAGATCTTCGGCTGGACCGCCCGATCCGGCACCCGCTGGAAGGTGTCGCTCCTGCCACTCGGCGGTTACGTGAAGATGTACGGCGATGCCAATGCCAGCAGTGCCGGCGGCAGCGCCGCCGACGACCTTGAGAACGGCAAGGTGTCGTTCCAGGGGCGGCCGCTGAAGGCGCGGGCAGCCATCGTGGCCGCCGGTCCGGTGTTCAATTTCATTTATGCGATCGTGGCGCTGGCGGCGCTGTACATGATCTGGGGTCAGCAGACCACGCCGGCCGTGATCGGCACGGTGGTCGAGAGCAGCCCCGCCGCGGCCGCGGGCCTGCAGCCCGGCGACAGGGTCGTCGGCATCGACGGCCAGCCCGTCACGCGATTTGAAGAGCTTCAGACCGCTGTGATGGCTGGAAACGGCGCGCCGGTGACGCTGGCCGTCGACCGGGACGGCCGTATGCTCGCCATCGGACTGACGCCCGAGATGGTGTCGGTGGAGGACCGCTTCGGCAACACCCATCAGATGCCGCGCATCGGCATCGCGGCATCGGGCACCGAATGGGTCCGTCAGGGACCGGTGGAGGCCATCGGTGGTGCGGCGCGTGAGACCGTGTCGATCGTCGTGCTGACCTTCACCTCGGTGGGGGAGATGATCGCCGGCGACCGCGGCACCGAAGAACTGGCTGGTGTGATCGGTATCGCACAGATGTCGGGCGAGGTGGTCCGCATGAGTGTCGCAACGGTGATCTGGTTCACGGCGATGCTTTCGATCAATCTGGGTCTGATTAATCTTTTGCCTGTCCCCTTGCTAGACGGCGGACATCTGGCATTCTATGCCGCCGAGGCGGTGCGCGGCCGGCCGTTGAGCCAGCGTTCGCAAGAATATGGTTTCCGCCTTGGGCTGGTCTTGGTATTGACGTTGATGGTGGTCGCCACCTGGAACGACCTCGTCAGGTTGCGGGTGGTCGACTATCTTTCCGGCCTGTTCAGCTGACCCGGCGCTTCGGCGCGGGCTCTGCCGGACGGCCATACCGGCGGGGCGTCCCGGCGGGAAACATGAATGTTCTGATCGCGTCGGACGGGCGACACTGCCTGTCCGACAACAGGCTTGAGGTGGGAGGCCCCGCGTGCCGCGTTCTTGGCTGGCCATGACCCTGACGGCGACATTGCTCGCCAGCACGGCAATCGCGCATGCACAGGCGCCGGTGGCGCCGCAAGCCGCATCCGCCCGGATCGACCGGATCGAGGTCAACGGCAATCAGCGCATCGAGGCGGAGACCATCCGGTCCTATCTTGCGCTGCGCGCCGGTGACCCGGCCGATCCGGCATTGATCGACGACAGTTTGAAGACCCTGTATGGCACCGGCCTGTTCGCCGACGTCGCCCTCAGGGTGCAGGGCGGCACCCTGATCGTCGATGTGGTCGAGAACCCGGTGATCAACCGGATCGACTTCGAGGGCAATCGGCGGCTTGAGGACTCAGATCTTGAGCGCGAAGTGCTGCTGCGCCCGCGCACGGTCTATACCCGCACCCGCGTCTCTCAGGATGTCGAGCGGCTGCAGGAAGTCTATCGGCGCAATGGCCGCTATGGCGCCCGGATCGATCCCAAGATCATTCAGCTGGATCAGAACCGCGTCGATCTGGTGTTCGAGATCGAGGAAGGGCCGCGCACCGAGGTGCGCAAGATCAGCTTCGTCGGCAATGACCGGTTCAGCGACGGCGCACTGCGCGACGTGGTGCTGACCACCGAGGCGCGCTGGTACAACTTCTTCACCTCCAACGATACCTACGATCCCGACCGTCTGAACTATGACCGGGAACTGCTGCGCCGCTTTTATCTGAAGAACGGCTATGCGGATTTCACGGTGCAGTCGGCCGTGGCCGAACTGGCGCCCGACGGCGAAGAATTCTTCGTGACCTTCGTCGTCGACGAGGGTGAGCGCTACAAGATCGGCTCGGTCGATGTGGAGACGACCCTGCCGGGGCTCGATACGTCGACCCTTCAGGATCTGGTTCAGCTTGAGGCTGAAGACTGGTACGACGCCAGCAAGGTCGAGACCACTGTCGAGGCGTTGACCACCGAGGTCACTGATCGCGGCTTTCCTTTTGTACGGGTCGAACCGGCGGTCACCCGCGACCGCGCCACCCAGACCATCAACGTTGCCTACCAGATCGATGAAGGGCCGCGCAGCTTCGTCGAGCGGATCGAGATCAATGGCAATGCCCGGACGCTGGACGAGGTTATCCGGCGCGAATTCCGGCTGGCCGAGGGCGATCCCTTCAATGCCGAGCGGGTGCGGGTATCGCGCGACCGCCTGCGCAACCTCGACTATTTCGACAAGGTCGAGGTCACGACCGAGCCCGGCAGCGACCCCGACAAGACCGTGGTGAAGGTCGACGTCGCCGAGAAGTCGACCGGCGAAATCTCGTTCGGCGTCGGCTATTCAACCGGCTCAGGTCCGCTGGGCGATATCGGCATCCGCGAACGCAACCTTCTGGGGCGTGGCCAGGATCTGCGCGTCGGCTTCACCCTGTCGGGCGAGGAACAACTGGTCGATCTCAGCTTTACCGAGCCCTATTTCCTCAACCGCGACGTCGCGGCCGGCTTCGATATCTTCCGTCGCGAAATCGATCGCGAGGACGAGTCTAACTATGTCCAGAAGACCACCGGCGGCGCGCTTCGGGCCGACTACTGGCTGACGCCGAGCCTGCGTCATGGCTTGAAATACACTCTGCGCAACGACGAAGTGACGGATGTCGGCGAGAATGCGTCGCGTTTCATCCGGGAACAGGAAGGCGAGCGGCTGAGTTCTATCGTCAGCCAGACCTTTACCTATGACAAACGCGACAGCCGCATCGATCCACGGTCCGGCTATCTGCTGCGCTTCACGCAGGATCTGGCCGGTCTGGGCGGCGACGCCCGCTATGCCCGTCATCGCGCTGAAGCCGGCTGGTACTATCCGATCACCGATGACGTGGTCGGCAGTCTTTCGGGGCAGGTGGGTTATATCGTTGGCCTGGGCGATGACGTGCCGATCAACGATCGCTTCTTCCTTGGTGGCGACAGCCTGCGCGGTTTTGCGACGGCCGGCGTGGGCCCACGCGATTCAGTGGCCGACGATGCGCTGGGCGGCAATCTGCTCTATGCGGGCTCGGTCGAGCTGGGCTTCCCGCTTGGCCTGCCGGATGATTACGATGTGCGCGGCCGCGTGTTCTCCGATTTCGGCACGGTGACCGAGATCGATGACAGTGGCTCCGAGATTCAGGACGTCAACTCGATCCGCGCCTCCGTCGGCGTCGGCCTGACCTGGATTTCGCCATTTGGCCCTATCCGCCTGGATGCCGCCCAGGCGGTTCTCAAGGAGGACTTTGATGACACCGAGGTCTTCCGTTTCAGCTTCGGCACGAGGTTCTAACCCATGACTCCCATGATCGGCCGGCGCCTGCGTGAAATTGCGCTCGCCGCCGGGCTTGCCTTCAGCGCCACCGCCCTGGTGGCTGTCGGCCCTGCCGCCGCACAGCAGACCCTGAATGTCGCTGTGGTCGACGTTCAGAAGGTGATGGAGGAGACCAGCGCCGCGAAGAGCCTTCAGGAACAGCTCGGCAGGGTTCGGGCCGGCTTCCGTGACGGCATCGCCAAGGACGAGGAAGCGCTGCGCAAGGAGCAGGAAGACCTGCAGAAGCAGCGGTCTCTGTTGTCGCCTGAGGCCTTCCAGAAACGTCGTGAGGATTTCGAACGCAAGTTCGGCGAGATGCAGAAGGCGGTTGCCGAGCGTCGCCGGTCTTTCGACGAAACCAGCGCCCGTGCTCAGGTGGAAATCGACCGGGTGTTTCTGCAGATCCTGGCTGCGCTGGCCGAGGAGCGCAGCTACACGCTGGTGCTGCCGCGTCAGACCACCATCCTGGTCGACAACAGCCTGGACGTGACCGACGAGGTCATCCAGCGGATGAACAAGGCGGTGCCACGGCTGGATCTGCCGAAGGCCCAGAGCAAGTAGCACACGACCTCATGGCGACGATACGCGGGCTGCGTCCTGCGGCGTCGAGGGTCGATCGAACCGGCAGCGGCATCGTGATGGCAACGTCACGGTGCCGCAGCCGACATGAGGGACAGGCAGAGATGGCCGATCCGCGCTTTTTCGAAACCGCAGGTCCGTTCACCGCCGAGGCGCTTGCCGCAGCAGCGAATGGCGTGCTCGATGGTGCCCAGCCGGCGGGGCTTCTGACCGGCGTTGCTTCCATCGACAGCGCCGGTCCCGGGGACGTCACTTTTCTCAGCAATCGCAGCTATATTTCCAAGCTGGCCGAGTGCCGGGCCGGGCTGTGCATCATGGCTGCGGCCGATGTACCGCGCGCGCCCGAACATCTCCCGCTTCTTGTGGCACCGGCGGCCTATATGGCGTTTGCCCGGGTGTCACGCTGCTTTTACCCGCCGCGCTCAGCGAATCCCGGCACACATCCTCGCGCTATAGTTGAAGAAGGCGCCGTGATCGGGCAAGGTGTCGAGATCGGCCCGGGTGCTGTCGTGATGGCAGGGGTCGAGATCGGCGACGGCACCATTGTTCAGGCAAATGCCGTCATCGACCGGGGCACGGTGATCGGGCGGAATTGTGTGATCGGGGCCGGTGCCTATGTCGGCTTTGCCTGCCTGGGTGACCGGGTCTATATCTACACCGGTGCGCGGATCGGCCAGGACGGTTTCGGTTTCGCCAGCGATCCGGCCGTGGGTCATGTGCGTATTCCCCAGGTGGGGCGGGTGATCATCGGCAATGACGTCGAGATCGGGGCAAATTCCACCGTCGATCGTGGCGCCGGTCCGGATACCGTGGTGGGCGACAACTGCATGATCGACAATCTGGTGACGTTGGGCCACAACGTCCGTCTCGGGCGCGGCTGTGTGGTCGTGGCCCAGGTCGGCATTTCCGGTTCGACCGAGTTCGGCGACTATGTGGTCGCAGGGGGGCAATCGGGTTTCGCCGGCCATCTGAAGGTGGGCAGCGGCAGCCGGATCGCCGCCCGCAGCGGGGTGACCCGCGCCATCGCGCCCGGCTCGGAGATGGGGGGCTTTCCGGCCATCCCCATCCGGGACTGGCATCGCCAGACGGTCGCTCTCGCGCGGCTGGCCAAACGCAAACACGAAGACTGACATCAACAGACCGCAGGTCAGACGACGAGAACACGAGGGATGTCGACGAAGATGAGCGAGGCCCCCATGCCAGATGCAACCGTGTCGCCCGATGCTGCATCCACTGTGATCGACGCGCCGTCCGAGGTGATCGAGATCGAGCGGGTCATGGAAATGATCCCGCATCGCTATCCGTTCCTGCTGATCGACAAGGTCGTCGACGTGAAGCCGAACGTCAGCGCCGTCGGCATCAAATGCGTCACGATGAACGAGCCGCAGTTCCAGGGGCATTTCCCTGGCGCGCCGATCATGCCTGGCGTGATGATCATCGAGTCGATGGCGCAGACCGCGGCGGTCTTGGTGGTGCGCACGCTGGGGCCCGACAGCGAGGGCAAGCTGGTTTATTTCATGACCATCGAGGAAGCCCGGTTCCGCCGCCCGGTCAAGCCGGGGGATGTGATGCGTGTCATCGTCATCAAGAAACAGAGCCGTGGTAATGTCTGGAAGTTCGAATCCCGGGTGACCGTCGACGACAAGGTGGTGGCGCAGGCAACCTTCGCCGCCATGATCGTCGACCGCGCATGAATGTGGATCCGATGAGCGCAGACAATCCGGACCATCCCGCTGCCGATGTCCCTGAAACCCAGATCCATCCGTCGGCGATTGTCGAGCCGGGCGCCATCATCGGCGCGGGCAGCCGGATCGGGCCGTTCTGCCTGATCGGTTCCGGTGTGGAACTCGGCGCGGGCGCCGTGCTCCACAGCCATGTCGTGATCACCGGCGCCACCCGGATCGGCCGTGGCTTCCGGGCGTTTCCGTTCGCGGTCATCGGCCATCAGCCCCAGGATCTGAAGTACCGGGGCGAGCCCAACCGGATAGAGATCGGCCGTGACGTGACAGTGCGCGAGCATGTCACCATCAATCCGGGAACCGAAGGTGGCGGGGCTATGACCAGCGTCGGCGACCGGGTGCTGCTGATGGTGGGCGCCCACGTCGCTCATGACTGCCATGTCGGCAATGACTGCATCCTGGTGAACAACGCCACGCTGGGCGGGCATGTCCGCATCGGCGATCACGCGATCATCGGCGGGCTGTCGGCGGTGCATCAGTGGGTCCGCATCGGCCCACATGCGATGATCGGCGGGATGTCCGGTGTCGAGGCCGACGTGATCCCGTTCGGCACCGTCACTGGCGATCGGGCACATCTGGCGGGCCTCAATATCGTCGGCATGAAGCGGCGCGGATTTTCGCGCGACGACATGCACGCCCTCAGAGCCGCCTATCGCCGCCTGTTCCAGGGAGACGGCACCCAGGCCGACCGTCTGGCGGCTGTGGTGGCCGAGTTCGGCGGCAATCCTGTGGTCGATCAGCTGATCGATTTCGTCCGTGCCGAGGCCGACCGGACGCTGACCCGCCCCCGTGCCAGAACCGAGGTGGCCAGGACCGAGGTGGATGGCGCATCGTGAGCGGCGATACGCTCGGTGTCATCGCCGGCAATGGCCGACTGCCTGAACTGGTGATACAGGCGGCGCGTGATGCCGGGCGGGCGGTTTTCGTCGTGGTGCTGGATGGCACCGAAAATCCGGCACGGTTCGCGGATCTTCCCCATGCCGTCATCCGCATCGGTGCGGCGGGGCGGATCATTGCGGCTCTGAAGCAGGCGGGTGTCGGCGATCTGGTTCTGGCGGGCGGGATCAAGCGCCCGTCCTTCTCGACCGTGATGCCTGATGTGCGCGGCGCCCGGCTGCTGGCCCGGGTCGCGACACGGATCGGGCAGGGCGATGACGCGCTGTTGAAGGCGGTGATCGCCGATCTTGAGACCGAGGGCTTCCGGGTGGTCGGCGCCGATCAGGTGGTCGAGGGTCTGAACGCCCCCCCCGGCATCTGGGGCCGTGTTCAGGCCGATGATCAGGCGCGCGCCGATGTCCGCCGTGGCATTGAGGTGCTGGAGGCGCTGGGCCGGCTGGATATCGGCCAAGCCGTGGTGGTGCAGCAGGGTGTGGTTCTGGGGGTGGAGGCGATCGAGGGCACGGCGGCCTTGATTGCCCGCGCCGGCGACCTTGCCCGCCCGGGCGCGCGCCCGGTGCTGGTCAAGACCGCCAAGCCCGGTCAGGAACGGCGTGTCGACTGGCCGACGATCGGGAGCGAGACCATCGATCAGCTGGCCCGCGCGGGCTTTGCCGGCCTGGCGGTCGGTGCCGGGCGGGTTCTGGTGATCGATCGGCCGGCGCTGATCGCCGCAGCCGATCGGGGCGGGCTGTTCATCATGGGGGCGACATGAACCCGGTGTCACCCACAGTTGGCGCCGGTTCCGACCAGGGGCCGCTGATCGCCATCATCGCCGGTGAGGCGTCGGGTGACCTGATCGGCGCACGGTTGATCCGGGCGCTGGTTGAACAGACCGGCGGCCGGATGCGGCTGATGGGGGTGGGTGGCGAGGCGATGGGGGCCGAGGGCTTCGACAGCCTGTTTCCCATGGAGGAACTCAGCCTGTTCGGGCTGCTGGAGGTGCTGCCGCATCTGCGCAATCTGCGCCGCCGCCTGGATCAGACCGCTGGCGCGATCGCGCAGGCGCGGCCGGACATCGTGGTGACCATCGACAGCCCGGGCTTCAACCGCCGGCTGGCCACGCGACTGAAGCCGCTGGGGCTGGTTCTGGTGCATTATGTGGCACCGACGGTCTGGGCGTGGCGGCCGAAGCGGGCGGAGAAATTCGCTGCGATCTTCGATCATCTTCTGGCCTTGCTGCCGTTCGAGCCGCCCTGGTTCACCCGCGTCGGATTGCCCTGCACCTTTGTCGGCCATCCGGCCGTCGAGGATGCGGTGACGACGGGCGACGGGCCGGGCTTTCGGGCCCGGCATGGCATCGCTGTGGAGGATACGGTGGTGCTGGCGCTACCCGGCAGCCGCAAGGGCGAAATCAGCCGGCTTCAGGGGCCGATGGGCCAGGCCTTGTCGATGATGGCCGCGACCCGGCCCGGATTGCGCGTGGTGGTGCCGGCGATCCGGGCGGAGGCGGATCGGGTGCGGGCTGCGGTGGCGCAGTGGGGCTTGCCGCAGCCGGCGGTGGTGGTCGACGATGCCGCGGGCCGGCGCGATGCTTTTGCCGCCGCCGATGTGGCGATCGCCGCATCCGGCACCGTCACGCTGGAACTGGCCCGGCAGGGCGTACCGATGGTGGTGGTCTACCGGGTGAACGCCCTGACCGGAGCGATCGCCCGCCGGCTGGTGCGGGTGCCGCATGTCAGCCTGCTCAATCTGGTGATGGCGCGGGAGATCGTGCCCGAGCTGTTGCAGGCCGAGGTGACGGCGGACCGGATCATCGCGCTGGCGGCGCCCCTGATCGACCAGCCGGCGGCGCGCCAGACCCAGGCCGCTTTGCTGCGTGAGGCGCTGGCGCGCCTCGGCGGCCCCGCCGATGACGGCCTGAAGCCCAGCGCCAGGGCCGCCGCCGTGGTGCTCGATCTGGCAGGCCGCCGCCGGCTGTCGTGATCAGAGGGCCGCGTCGAGCCGGCGCAGGCATTCGCTGGGCCCCAGCACGCGCAGCACCTCGAAGATCGGAGGCGACACGGTCGTACCGGTCATGGCGGCACGCAGCGGCTGGGCCACCGCGCCAAGCTTCAGGCCGTTCGCCTCAGCATGGGCGCGGGCAGCCTCTTCCAGGGCGGCATCATTCCAGTCGGGCAGCGCGATCAGCGCCGGGCGGAGGGCTGACAGGACGGTACGACCGCCGTCATCCAGAATCTTCGCTGCCTTGGCCGTGAAATCGAATGGTGGTTCGGCGGCATAAAATGCCGCACTCTCAGCCAGTTCGAGCAAGCTCTTCGCGCGATCCTTCAAGCCGGGCATACCGGCGAGCAGGCGCGCCCTTGCATTCTCGGTCAGACCGCGGCCCAGAGCCTTCTCGATAAACGGTACGACCAGCTCGACCAGCCGGTCATCCGCAGCACTCCGCAGGTAGTGATAGTTCAGGTTGGTCAGCTTCGCCATGTCGAAGCGCGACGGGCTGCGGCCGATCGCCGACAGGTCGAACCATTCGATGGCCTGGGCATCCGAGATGATTTCATCGTCGCCATGGCCCCAGCCCAGACGCAGCAGATAATTGCGCACGGCTTCGGGCAGCAGACCCATATCGCGATAGGCATCGACCCCGAGCGCACCATGGCGCTTCGACAGTTTCGCACCGTCGGGGCCATGGATCAGCGGGATGTGGCTGAACACCGGCAGCGCCCAGTCATTGGCCTGAGAGATCAGGATCTGACGGGCGGTGTTGGTCAGGTGGTCATCGCCCCGGATGACATGGGTGATACCCATATCGTGATCGTCGACCACCACCGCCAGCATATAGGTGGGCGTGCCGTCGCCGCGCAGCAGCACCAGATCGTCGAGCTGGTCGTTGGCGAACCGCACCGTACCCTGAACCTGATCCTCGACCACGGTCTCGCCCTCGGACGGTGCCAGCAGCCGCACCACAGGCTTCAGCCCGGCCGGAACGGTCGCCGGGTCACGGTGACGGCAGCGGCCGTCATAGCGCACCGGCCGGCCCGCGGCACGCTGCTCGGCGCGCTGGGCCTCAAGCTCTTCCGGCGTGCACCAGCAGTGATAGGCCCGACCGCGCGCCAGCATGTCGTGGGCGACGGCCGCGTGGCGATCGGCACGGGCGGCCTGATAGGTCTCGGGCGCGTCCCAGTCCAGGCCCAGCCAGCGCAATCCATCCAGAATGGCATCAATCGCCGCTTTGGTTGACCGCTGGCGATCGGTATCCTCGATCCGCAGTAGAAAGACACCGCCGGTATGTCGCGCATATAGCCAGTTGAACAGCGCGGTGCGTGCACCGCCGATATGCAGATAGCCGGTGGGCGAGGGGGCGAAACGGGTGACGACGGTCATGGAACACGGCTTTCGAATGGGCGCCGCGCCGGGCACGGCGAGTGGCCCCCTGATTAGCATGAAAAACCGCACCGCGCATCCCGGTTGCCGCGGGTCGTTATCCGGTGGGCGGCTGCGATGACCCTGATTGGTGTAGATGGCGGCGTCGACAAGGATGATGGCCGGTTGCGGCGGCTGTGGCGGCAGAGCGGCGGCCGCCTGACCGGCTGGATCCAGACCAGCCTTGGCGCGGAACAGGACCGCTGGCGTCTGTGGGGCGCCGTGCTGTTCGCCACCGGTTGCGGCATTCATGTCGATCTGGTCCGCGATCCGCCGCTCTGGCTATTGTTCGCGGCAACCGCCGCGATCTGGTCGCTATCGGCCATGGCGCGGGCATATCGGCCATGGCTGGCGCTGACCTGCCTGGGGTTAGCCTGGATGGTTGGCGGCATGGCGGTGTCGGGGCTCGGCACCGCGCTGGTCGCGGCACCGGTGCTGGAACAGCCCTATCGCGGGCCGCTGGCCGGCCGGGTTCTGGCTGTGGAGCCCGATGGCATCGGCGGCGGCCGGTTGCTGATCGTGCCGGCCTGGATCGATGGCCTGACCCGCGACACCCTGCCGGCACGGGTGCGGGTGACGGTGCGGCCGCAGGCGGACGGGCTGCCCGCGCCGGGCGATGGCGTGCGGATGAGGGTCAACCTGTCGCCACCGTCGGCGCCGGTCGTACCCGGCGGGTATGACTTTGCCCGTGCGGCTTATTTTCAGCAGCTTGGCGCCATTGGCTACGCGTATGGATCAGCCATGATCACCCGCCCGCCGGCACCGCGCCTGACCCTGCAGACCATGCGGGAAGCGGTGGAGCGCGGCCGCCTGGCCCTGGACCGCCGTATCCGGCAGGCGGCGCCCGGCGCCGGTGGCGCGGTCCTCTCGGCCATGGTCACGGGCCTGCGCGGTGCGATCCCCGACCCGGTCGATCAGGCGATGCGCGACAGCGGCCTGGCCCACCTGATCTCGATCTCGGGCCTGCACATGACCATGGTCGCCGGGCTGATCTTCGGCGTGGTCCGGCTGGCGATGGCGCTGTTGCCGGCAGTGGCCGACCGGATTTCCGGGCGCAAGGTCGCAAGCCTCGCGGCACTTGCCGGTGCCGCCGGTTATCTGGCGCTGGGTGGCTTCGCGGTCCCCACCCAGCGCGCCTTCATCATGACCGGGCTGGGCCTGCTCGCGATTCTGGCCAATCGACCGGTGCTGTCGATGTCGCTAATCGCGAGTTCGGCCATCGTGGTGCTCGCGGTTCAGCCGGCGGCGATCATCGGCCCCAGCTTTCAGATGTCGTTCGCGGCGGTGGTGGCGCTGATCGCGCTGTATGAAAGCCCGGCGATCCGGCGACTGGCAGGCATGGATGCGGGCGAGGGCCGGCCGGCGTTGTCGCGGGCCGGCGCCTGGATCTTCGGCATGCTGGCGACGTCGAGCATCGCCGGCCTCGCCACCGCACCCTATGCGGCCTATGCCTTCGGGCGCGCCACCGGTTACGGGCTGGTGTCGAACCTGATCGCGGTGCCGCTGACCGGGTTCTGGATCATGCCGACCGCCCTGGCCGGCAGTCTGGCGACGCTGCTGCCACTGCCGGACGGCTTCAACGCCGACCTGCTGTTCACCCTGTCGGCACGCGGCATGGATCTGGTGATTGCCACGGCGACTATGGTCGCCTCGTGGTCCGGTGCCGTGGTGCTGGTGCCGGCCTTCGGCGCCGGCGCCTTGCTGCTGATGACCTTTGGCGGATTATGGCTGGCCATCTGGCGCCGACCGTGGCGCTGGGCCGGGCTGGTGCCGGTGCTGGCCGGCGTGATCATCGCGGCGCATCCGGCTCTGCCTGATATCCTGGTCAGCGATGATGGTCGAAGCCTTGCCATCCGCGGCCATGACGGTGCGCTGCTGGCGACCGATCATCGCCGCAACCGCTTCGTTCTGAACCAGTGGGCCGAGGCTCTGGGCACCGATGTGATCCGCCCGCTTGCGGCCGATACGACGGAGCCGGGCCTTGCTTGTCACGCGGGCCTGTGCCGCATGACCCGACAGAACCTGACGGCTGCCCTGGTGCTGGATGGCGGCCGGCTCGCCGAAGCCTGCGGCACGGCACAGCTGGTGGTGGTCGCCGCCAGCGCTGCCGGGCCCGACGACATCGGAACCCCGCCCTGCGCCGCCCGGTTGATCGACCGGCGGCGACCGGACCAGACTGCCGGCAGCCTCGCGATCAGACTGGGTTCGGGGCGGGTGTCGGTCGACGAGGCCGGATCGGTGCGCGGGCAGCGCCCCTGGGTGCGTGCCGCCGTGACACCGGTCGATGATGTCGGTCGATGATGCCAGGCTGTCCGATAACCGACCGGATGAGGTCGGCGTCGGTGATCATCATCGGCAAGGCGGGGCATTGGCGACGCCCCGGCCACCAACGACACAAGGCCGCCGCCGGAAGCCGGCGGACGGCCTTGTCATCCTGTCATGATGCCGGACTGGCCGCCGTCAGGCATAGCGACGGAACAAGGCCACCAGCTGACCCTGAACCTTCACCTGATCCGGACGATAGATCCGGGTCTCATAGGCCTTGTTGGCGGGCTCCAGCGCGATCGCCTGACCGCGGCGGCGCAGGCGCTTCAGCGTCGCCTCGCCACCATCGATCAGGGCGACCACGATGGTGCCGTTATCGGCCGTATCGGCGCGACGGATGATGACGGTATCGCCGCTCATGATCCCGGCTTCGATCATCGAGTCACCGTCGACTTCCAGCGCGAAATAGTCGGCACCAGATGGCACCAGCCCGGCCGGCACCTCAACCGTGCGCTCGGCATCGGACAGCGCTTCGATCGGCGTGCCGGCGGCAATCTTGCCATAGAGCGGCAGGACGATGTTGTGCGCGTCATCGGCTTGGGTGCTGCGCGGTGGCGCGCTCAATGGCGGGCGGGTGATGCTGCGCAACCGGGCACCACCGGCGCCACTGCCGTCGCCACCTTCGGCCACAAAGCCGCGACCGGTGGTGACGTCGACCAGTCGGGGCCCGCGCGGCTGCGCTTGCGGCATGGCAGCGCCGGCCGGTGCATTGCTGACCTGACCGCCATGATGGGTGCCGGGCAGCACATCCCCCGGCATCTGGAAGGCGGCGCCGTCCGGCAGACGGATCACCTCGATCGCGCGGGCGCGATGGGCGAGCCTGCGGATGAAGCCACGCTCCTCCAGCCCCAGAATCAGGCGGTGAATGCCTGATTTTGACTTCAGATCCAGCGCATCCTTCATTTCCTCGAAGGATGGGGCGACGCCGGTGGCGCGCACCCGGTCGAGGATGAACCGCAGCAGTTCATGCTGCTTGCGTGTGAGCACCAGCACCTCCCCCGAAATCGATCCTAGGCCGGCCTCACGCCACGCCGATGGGGATGGCGGGCCCGCCTGTCTGGTCGGTCTGTCGGCGCCCAGAACAAAGACGCAACATCGAATTGAAGCTACGCCCGGTCAGGGCGGGCGTCAAGCGCGGTGTCGCTGTTTTGTTTCAGTCTTGTTCACGGCTGTTCGCAAAATACAACTGGCGCGCGCGAGGAGTGCTGCGCCACACGTTTTATGTACCGACGCATGCGGTCAACCCACGGGCGACAAGCGCAGAACCTCGACCTCGGTTCCCGGCTCTGCGGCCAACGCATGCGGTCGACGCAGGATCAGCGCATCGGCATCGGCCAGCGCCGAAAGCAGGGAACTGTCCTGATCACGCACCGGCAGCACGGTCTGGCGCCCGTCGGCGCCGGTCTGGAGCCGGGCGCGCATGTAATGCTGGCGCATGGTGTTCTGCGCCACGGGTGCCGCCAGGGGCAGGCGCGCCGGTGCCGGATCACGTGGCGTGCGGCCGGCCAGCCGGTCGATCAGCGGCAGGGCGAACAACCAGCTGCAGATGAAGGCCGACACCGGATTGCCCGGCAGGCCCAGCACCGGCATGTCGCCCATCCGGCCGTACATCAACGGCTTGCCCGGCCGCATGGCGATCTTCCAGAAGTCTATGCTGGCGCCGTGGCTGATCAACGCTGCCTGCATCAGATCGTGATCACCGACCGAGGCGCCCCCGATGGTGAGCAGAAGATCGCAGCCATGCGCGGCGGTCAGTGCCGCATCGATCCGGTCGCGGGCATCGGGTGCGATGCCGAGATCGACCGGCACGGCGCCGGCATCCTGGATCAGCGCCATCAGTGCCGGGGTCACGGCATCGACGATGGTGTCGGGGCCCATCGGCTCTCCGGGCCGGACCAGTTCGTCGCCGGTCGCGAGCACCCCGACCCGTGGCTGCCTGATGACCTGCAACCATGGATGGTCCATGGCCGCCGCAAGGGCAATGGCGCGGGCATCCATCACCCGTCCGGCCAGCAGGCCGACGGCCCCGGTGGCGAAATCGATGCCGGCGGGGCGGATATTCGCGCCGGCTACCGGCTCGACCCGGTCGGTCAGCGCCATCCGAAGCGGCTGCCCGTCATCATCATGAGCGGCAACGTGGGTGTCTTCCTGGATGACCACGATATCGGCCCCGTCCGGGACCGGGGCGCCGGTGAAGATGCGCGCCGTCTGTCCCGCATCGACCATGCCGGTAAAACCGCTGCCGGCCCGCGACACCCCGACCACCCGAAACTCGGTACGGCCGACGGCCAGATCGCTTGTGCGTAATGCCCAGCCATCCATCGCCGACATCGTCTGCGGCGGCTGGGTTCGCCGCGCCACCAGATCACCCGCCAGAACCCGGCCGCGGGCATCGGCCAGGGCGACGGTCTCGGTGCCAAGCGGTCTGGCCTCGTCGAGTATGCGGGCGCGGGCGTCGTCGACGGTCAGCATGATCGGGCTCTCAGCATGATGGGGCTCAGGGCTCCGGAATGAGGGACGGTGCCGTCCAGTGACCCGAACGGCCGCCGCGTTTCTCGATCAGCCGCACGGCTTCGATGGTCATGCCACGATCGATCGCCTTCAGCATATCGTAAACCGTCAGGCTTGCGACACTGGCTGCGGTCAATGCCTCCATTTCGACACCGGTACGCGCCGTGACCCTGGCGGTGGCCCGGATCGTCAGGCCGGGCAGCGCGTCGTCCGGCTCGATATCGACCGTCACCGATTGCAGCGGCAGCGGATGGCAGAGCGGAATGAGATCGGCGGTCCGCTTGGCGCCCATGATACCGGCGAGCCGGGCGATGCCGATGACGTCGCCCTTCCTGGCATCACCGCGCCGCACCACCGCCAGGGTCTCGGGCGCCATGCGCACCCGGGCTTCCGCGATCGCGACCCGTTCGGTCACATCCTTGGCCGAGACATCGACCATGACCGCCGCACCCGTCGCATCGAAATGGGTCAGGCCACCGGAGCCGCCGTTATCCGTGCTGTCGGTCATCAATCCCTCACTCAGCCGCGGCCGGCGCGCGGGCGCTGAGGAGATGGCGGGTGGCCGCCTCCACATCCGCCTGCCGCATCAGGCTTTCGCCGACCAGGAAACGATGCATGCCATGAGCCATCATCCGCTCCAGCACGGCGGGACCGTCGAGGCCGCTCTCGCAGACCAGTTCCCGATCGGCCGGCACCCCTGCCGCAAGATCGATCGATGTCTGAACATCCACGACCAGGGTCTTGAGATTGCGGTTGTTGATGCCCAGAAGCGGGCTGGTCAGCTTGAGCGCGCGATCAAGCTCGACCCGATCATGAACCTCGACCAGAACATCCATGCCCAGGCTCGTCGCCAGCGCTTCCAGCTCGGCGGCAAGCCCGTCGTCGAGCGCCGCCATGATCAGCAGGATGCAGTCGGCGCCGAGTACCCGCGCCTCGACCACCTGATAGGGATCGAGCATGAAATCCTTGCGCAGCACCGGCAGAGCGGTGGCCGCGCGCGCCGCGATCAGATAGGCGTCCTCACCCTGGAAATACGGCGTGTCGGTCAGCACCGACAGGCAGGCGGCCCCTGCGGCCTCATAGGCGCGCGCCAGAACCGCCGGATCGAAATCGGCCCGGATCAGGCCCTTGGACGGCGACGCTTTCTTGACCTCGGCAATCAGCGCCGGCTGGCCGGCGGCGATGCGCGCTGCAAGTGCTGCGCGAAAGCCGCGCGGCGGGGCCGCGTCTGGCAACAGGGATTCCAGCGTGGCGAGAGGTCGCTGCGCCTTGCAGGCGGCGATGTGAATACGCTTGTCGTCGCAGATCCGGGCCAGGGTATCGGCGGTCGCCGGCGAAGTTCCGGTCATGGCAATCAGCCCTCCCGGCCGTTGGTGATGGCAATGACCCTGTCGAGCACGGTCGTGGCGCGCCCGCTGTCGAGTGCCTCACGGGCGCGGTCGACGCCGGTGGCAAGGTCGGGCGTGGCCCCGGCAATGACCAGGGTCGCCGCGGCATTCAGCAGCGCCACATCGCGCAACGCGCCCGGCGCACCGGCCAGCATGGCCTGGATCGCCGCGGCATTGGCGGCGGCATCGCCGCCCTTGAGGTCGTCCGGCGCGTAGCGGTCGAGGCCGACCATCTCGGGCGCGATCGTGAACCGGCGAACCTCGCCATCGACAAGCTCGGCGACATCGGTCTCGCCGGTGATGGTGATCTCGTCCAGCCCGTCGCGGCCATGGACCACCCAGGCGCGCTCGGAGCCCAGATTGCGCAGCACATGCGCCACCGGCTCCACCCAGCGGGCCGCAAACACCCCCATCAACTGAAAGCGGGTGCCGGCCGGATTGGCGAGTGGCCCCAACAGGTTGAAGATGGTTCGTGTTCCAAGCTCGACGCGAGGCCCGGCGACATTCAGCATGGCCGCATGATGCCGTGGCGCCATCATGAAGCAGAAGCCGGCGTCGCGGCCGGCACGCTCCACGCGCTCAAGATCGGCATCGATGTTCAGACCCAGTGCCTTCAGCACATCGGCCGACCCGGATTTGGACGACAACGCCCGGTTGCCATGCTTGGCGACCGGCACCCCGCAGGCGGCCACGATCAGCGATGCGGCCGTGGATATATTGAACGTGCCCCGGGCGTCGCCGCCGGTGCCGCAGGTGTCGACCGCGCCGTCGGGCGCCCGCACCGACATCGCCTTGGCGCGCATCACCTCGGCGCCGGCGGTGATCTCGTCGACCGTTTCCCCGCGCACGCGCAGCGCCATCAGGAAGCCGCCGATCTGGGCCGGCGTCGCTTCGCCACCCATCATCAGGCGGAAGGCACTGCGCGCCTGATCGCGGGTGAGGGGATGTCCGTCGGCGACGCGGGCGATCAGCGCACGGAAATCTTCAGGGGCGGGCTCGGGCGGCTGGCCGGTCGTCTGGGAACTCATACGCTCTCCGTCGCGGATGCGGTCGCAAGGGTTGGGGTCTGGGTAACGGTCAGGAAATTGGCGATCAGGGCATGGCCATGGGCCGATGCGATGCTCTCCGGGTGGAATTGTACCCCATGGATCGGCAGGTCGCGATGCGACAGGCCCATGATCACGCCGTCATCGTCCTCGGCGGTGATCCTGAGGCTGTCGGGCAGGCCGTCGCGCGCCACCACCAGAGAATGATAGCGGGTGACGGGAAACTGCGCCGGCAGACCATCGAACAGCACGCCGCCCAGATGCCGGATCGGCGTCACCTTGCCATGCATCGGCCGGGGGCCGCGCACCACCCGGCCGCCGAAAGCCTGGCCGATGGTCTGATGGCCCAGGCACACGCCCAGCAAGGGCAGCCGGGCACGAGCCGCCGCCGCCACCATGTCGAGGCAGATACCGGCGCGATCGGGATCGCAGGGGCCGGGGGAGAGCACGATGCCTTCAGGGGCAAGCGCCATGGCCTCGGCCACGGTCAGCTGATCATTGCGCACCACCTCGACCTCGGCGCCCGCCTCGCCCAGATAATGGACGAGATTCCAGGTGAAGCTGTCGTAGTTGTCCACCAGCAGGATCATCGGGCCTGTGCCCCTTCCAAGGATGTGCGGCATGCGCGACCGGGCCACAGGAAACCCCGCGCGTCCCGCCGCGTCAAGATGTCCCGCAGCCGGGCTTCCCGTCGATGCCGCTTGACCTTCCAGTCGCTGGAAGCTGCACACTGCCTGTCGAATGGTTCCCAACGCCACCGCATCGCCGATGGATGCGCCGCTGTGGTGGGGGCCGCCGCACGGAACAGCCAGGACGACGATGATGACCATGATTGCAGACGAACACGATCTCGACCGACCGGCCGATGCGGCGGGTGATGTGGTCGAACGGCGGCTGGCGGTCGAGGGCATGACCTGCGGCACCTGCGTGAACCGGGTGGGACGGGCGTTGCGCAAGCTGCCCGGTGTGCACGATGCCGAGGTCAGTCTGGCGACCCATGAGGCGCTGGTGACGCTGGAGCCCGGCGCCGGTCAGCCCGACGACGATGCCCTGCTGGCGGCGCTGACCCGCGCCGGCTATCAGGGCGCGATCATCACGGAAGGTGCCGCCGATGGCGGGATCGGTGCCGATCCGCGCGATGCCCGCCAGGCGCAGGAGGTGGTCGACAGCCGCCGTCTGGGTATCGAGGTGATCATCGGGGCCGTGCTGGCAGTGCCGCTGGTCGGCCAGATGGTCTGGATGCAGTTCGGTGTGCCGCCGCTGCCGGGCTGGGCGCAGCTGCTGCTGGCCACGCCGGTCCAGATCGGCCTTGGGCGGCGCTTCCTGCGTCCGGCCTGGGGTGCCTTGAAGGCCGGTGTCGGCAATATGGATCTGCTGGTGGTGCTGGGCACCTGGGCGGCATTCGGATTGTCGGTCTATCTGTGGCTGGCGCGCGATCACGAGATGCATCTGTACTTCGAAGCCGCTGCGGCGGTGACGGTTCTGGTGCTGTTCGGCCGCTGGATGGAAGGCCGGGCGCGCCGCGCCACGGGTGCGGCAATCCGTGCACTGGCGGCGTTGCGTCCCGACACCGCCCGCCGCCGCAATGCCGATGGTAGCGAGAGCGACGTGGCCGTGACAGCATTGCGGGTGGGCGATGTGCTGTCGATCCGGCCGGGGGAGCGGATCGCCGCCGATGCCCGGGTGATCGAGGGCGAGGGCAGCGCGGATGAATCCATGCTGACCGGCGAAAGCCTGCCGGTCGACAAGGCGCCGGGCGCGAGCCTGTCGGCCGGCACCGTCAATGGCAGCGATCCGCTGCTGGCGCGGGTGGTGCGGGTCGGGCGCGACACGACGCTGGCCCAGGTGGTGCGGATGGTGGAGCATGCCCAGGCGACCCGGGCGCCGGTTCAGGCGGTGGTCGACCGGGTGAGCGCGGTTTTCGTGCCGGTGGTGGTGGTGATCGCGCTTTGCACCGTCGGTGGCTGGCTGATCGCCGGTGCCGACTGGCCGGATGCCGTGATCGCGGCCGTGACGGTGCTGGTGATCGCCTGCCCCTGTGCCATGGGGCTTGCGACGCCGGCGGCGATCGTGGCCGGCACCGGCGCCGCCGCCCGCGCCGGCATTCTGGTGCGGTCGCCGGCTGCCTTCGATCATGGCGTCGGCATCGATCTGGCGCTGATCGACAAGACCGGCACCCTGACCGAAGGCCGCCCCCGGCTGCTGCGCCAGATCGACGGCGGCACCCCCGCGGTCGCGGCGGCCGCTGCCCTGGCCCGTGCCGCCGGCCTGCAGCAGGCGAGCGAACATCCGCTGGCCCGCGCGATCAGGGCGGCGGCCGAGGATGAGGACGTGGTTCCGGCCGTGGTGACGGGGCGCCGCAACCGGCCCGGTGCGGGTGTGGAAGGGCTGATCGGCGATGTGCCGCATCGCCTCGGATCCCGGCGCTTCATGGCCGATGCCGGCATTGCGCTGCCCGATGCGGCCGCCGCCGAGGCCGATCATGCGGAGGCCGATGGCGCGACGGTGGTGTGGCTGGCGGCGGTACCTGACGGGGGCGCCCCCCGGCTTCTTGGCGGCTTCGTGCTGGCCGATGCGCCGCGCGCGGACGCGGCCGATGCCGTGCGTGCCCTGACCGGGCGGGGGATCACCGTCAGGATGTTGAGCGGCGACGCGCCCGCGACCGCGCGTGCCGTTGCCGCCAGACTTGGCATCGCCGAGGCGACCGGCGGCGCCGATCCTGCCGCCAAGGCCGATGCGGTGACGGCGGCCAAGACCCAGGGCCACCGGGTGATGATGGTTGGTGACGGGGTGAATGACGCACCGGCGCTGGCCGTCGCCGATCTGTCGGTGGCGATCGGCGGCGGCACCGATGTCGCGATGGCGGCGGCCGATATCACGCTGATGCGCCAGAGCCCGTCGCTGCTGCCCGCGACCCTGGACATCTGCCGGCTGACCCGGGTGAAGATCCGCCAGAATCTGGTGTGGGCCTTTGGATACAACACGATCGGGATTCCGCTGGCGGCGCTGGGGCTGCTGGATCCGGTGTTTGCCGGTGCCGCGATGGCGCTGAGTTCGGTGAGCGTTCTGGCCAATGCCCTGCTGCTGGCGCGCTGGCGCCCGGCGGATCTGGAGCGAGGTGTGGCATGAGTGTTGTGACCACTGACAGTGTTCTGGCCATCGGCGCGCTGGCCGCCGCCGCCGGCACCAGCCCCAAGACCGTGCGCTATTACGAGGAGATCGGCCTGTTGCCGCGGCCTGACCGGCAGGCGAACGGCTATCGCCAGTACCCGCGGGCCGCGGTGGACCGGCTGCGGTTCGTGCTGCGCGCCCGGCGGCTGGGCTTCGCGGTCGACGAGGTCCGCGACCTTCTGGCGTTGTGGGATGATCGCGACCGGGCCAGTCGCGATGTCCGCGAACTGGCCCTGGCCCGGATCGCCGAACTGGACCGGCGCATGGCCGGGCTTGCGGCCATGCGCCGGACGCTGGCGCATCTGGTGGAGACATGCCATGGCGACGGCCGGCCGGACTGCCCGATCCTCGACGATCTGGCCGACCCTCATGAAAACACCTGCCGTCATGATGATGGCGCCGGTGACCAGTTCGGGGCCGCAGGCGCATCTGATCGGCACACATCGCATGATCCGGTATAGTGCGCCCGCCGGCCGCGGGCCGGCCCAGAACAGATCGGACACGGACCAGACACGATGACCAAGGGCGAGGACGGCAGCCGCACGGGCAGTGGCGCCGGCCGGAAGGCAAGAACCGGCACCACCGGCGGCCAGCAGACGGGCAAGGCGGCTTCATCGAAGCCCCAGGCCAAAGCGGGCCCCAGGGCAGCGACCCCCGCCTCGAAGGCGGCGGCCACGAAGGCTGCCGCTACCAAGGGCGGCGGTGCGAAGACGACGGGTGCAAAGGCCGCAGGCACCAAGAGTACGGGCGCCAAGGCTGCGGGCCCGCGCACCCAGCCGGCAAAGCCCGGCGCGCGGCCGAAAACGCTGCGCGGGCCCACCGGTGGCGGCCGGCGACCTGCAGGCCTGTTGGCACGCTTCGGTGCGGCTTTGCTGGCCCGTCGACAGTTCGCCGCCTATGGGCTGGTCGGCATTGCCCTGCTGGTGGTGGCGGGGGCGGTGATCGGGTCGCTGATCACGCCCGCACGTTACGAGCAGGTGGCACGGCCGACGCTGCCGGCCGGTGCCGCGGTGCCGGCACCCGATGCCGCACCTGCCCCTGCGCCGGCCAATGCCGCCGCCGAAAGGCCGGCCGCTCGCCCCGAATGGCGCCCGGATCTGGCCGGCAGCGGCGCCACCATCACCGGCGAAGATGCGAGCCGCGAGTCCCGGCCGCAGGCGGCCGCGTCGGGCGCGGCTTCCGCGCCTGTCCCGGCTCCGGCGCAGACCGCCGCCCAGGCTCCCGCTCTGATGCAGGCTCCCGCTCCGATGCCGGCTCCCGCTCCGATGCCGGCTCCCGCTCCGACGCCGGTTCCGGTGCCGACACCTGCGCCGCCCGCGGCTGGTCCGGCACAGGCGGCACGGGCACCGGATGCCGCAGCGCCACAGCCGCCGGCGGAACCGGAACGTCAGGTCGCAGCTCTGGTGCCGCCGGTGCCGGATGCGGCCGTGCGCCCGCCCGAAGGCGGGGGCATGCCCACCTGGCAGCGCTTTGCGATCAAGGCCCCGGCCGTGCCGAAGGGGCCGAGGGTCGCGATCGTCATCGACGATATGGGGGTGAACAAGCCGCAGAGTGCCGCCGCTATCGCCCTGCCGGGGCCGATCACCTTCGCCTTTCTGCCCTATGCCCGTGATGTCGGCGCCCAGGCGGCCAAGGCTCATGCCGCCGGCCATGAATTGCTGGTGCATATGCCGATGCGGCCCAGCGGCCCCGCCGATCCCGGACCCCGGGCCCTGGATCCGGCGCTATCGGTTGCCGACAATGTCGCCCGGCTGAAGCATAACCTGGACATGTTCGGCGGCTATGTCGGCATCAACAACCATATGGGCAGCCGCGCCACTGAAAGCGCACCGCTGATGCAGGCGGTAATGGCCGAGTTGAAGGCCCGCGGCCTGCTGTTCCTGGACAGCCGCACCACCGCGAAATCGGTGGGCGCCAGCAGCGCGATTGCGACCGGCATTCCCAACGCCACCCGCGACATCTTTCTGGACCACGAGATTGACGAAGCCAAGATCGCGGGCCAGTTGGACAAGCTGGAAGCCGCGGCACGCCGCCATGGCGGCGCCATCGCCATCGGCCACCCGCATCCTGAAACGCTGCGGGTGCTGACCCGCTGGCTGCCGGCAGCGCGGGCGCGGGGCATCGAACTGGTGCCGTTGACGGCCCTGATCGCGGTGCCCGGCGATGCCGGCACCGCGGAACCACGGACCGTGTCGGACCCGACGGAAGCAGCCCCCGCACGGGCTGAGGAGGGCGCCGTCTTCATGGACGGGCCCGTCGTCAAGGAGTGAGACCCGAATGAGTGCCCAGACGCATTATCACGTCGCGGGGATGACCTGCGAAGGCTGTGCCAAGGCGGTGCGCCGCGCCCTGTCATCCCGCCTGCCGGACGCTGTGATCGCGGTGGACCAGCCGGCCGGTCTGGTCACCGTGACCGGTGATCACGAGGAAGCCACGGTCCGCGAGGCGATCGACGATGCCGGCTATGATTTCGGCGGCAAAGCAGCCTGACGCCGCTTTCTGACCCGGCTCAGCGGGCGAGGCCGCCGGCATAGCGCCAGGCCTCGCCGGCCGCGCGGATCAGGGCCCGGGCCTTTGCCCGGGTCTCTTCATACTCCGAGGTCGGATCGCTGTCGGCGACCACGCCGGCGCCGGCCTGGACATGCAGTTCGCCGTCCTTGATCACGGCGGTGCGCAGCACGATGCAACTGTCCATGGCGCCGCCGGCCGAGAAATAGCCGACCCCGCCGCCATAGACGCCGCGCCGGTCCGGCTCAAGCTCGTTGATGATCTCCATGGCGCGGACCTTGGGCGCACCTGACACCGTGCCGGCCGGAAAGCCGCCGATCAGCGCATCCAGCGCGTCATGGGCCGGCGCCAGGTCACCCTCGACATTCGACACCAGATGCATCACGGCGCTGTAGCGCTCGATGATCATGTTCTCGGTGACCTTGACCGTGCCGATCCGGGCGAAGCGGCCGACATCATTGCGCGCCAGATCGAGCAGCATCAGGTGCTCGGCGACTTCCTTGGGGTCGGCGGCCAGTTCTTCGGCCAGCGCCTGATCCTCGACCGCATCCTTGCCGCGCCGGCGGGTGCCGGCGATCGGGCGGACCGTGATCACGTCGTCGCGCACCCGCACCAGAATTTCGGGGCTCGACCCGGCGACCTGGAAATGGCCGTAATCGAGATAGAACAGGAAGGGCGAGGGGTTCTGCCGGCGCAGCGCCCGATAGAAGGCGAAGGGCGGCAGCCGGAAGGGCAGGGTGAAGCGCTGCGACGGCACGATCTGGAAAGCGTCGCCGGCCAGGATGTAATCCTTTGCGGCACGGACCATGTCCTCGAACCGCGCCTGGCCGACATTCGACACCGGCTCGGTCGCGGGGGCCAGATCGGCCGCCGATGGCGCCAGCCCCACCGGCAGGCCGCGTCCCAGATCCGATACCACGTCCATCAGCCGTTCGCGCGCCAGCCGCCAGGCCATGGCGGCGGTACAGCCGGGTTCCGGGCGTACCGGGGTGATCAGGGTGACGGTGCTGTCGACGGCATCGAAGATCGCCATCACCGTCGGCCGGGTGAAGATGGCGTCGGGGATGCCCAGCGCGTCGCGGCGCGGTTCGGGCAGCCGCTCCATGAACCGCACCATGTCATAGCCCAGATAGCCGACCAGTCCCGCCGCCATCGGCGGCAGGCCCGCCGGCAGGTCGATGCGGCTTTCGGCGATCAGCGCGCGCAGCGAGGCAATCGGATCGGCGCCGTCTTCCACCACGAACCCGTCCAGGTCGGCCCGGGCGTCGCGGTTGATCTCGACCCGTCCGTCGACCACCCGCCAGATCACGTCGGGCTTCAGGCCGATCAGCGAATAGCGGCCGCGCACCGCGCCGCCTTCAACCGATTCCAGCAGAAAGCTGTAGGGTCGGCGATCGGCCAGCTTCAGCATCGCCGAGACCGGCGTTTCCAGATCGGCGGCCAGGGTCGTCGACACCACCTGCGCGCGGTTTTCGCCATAAATGGCGGCGAAATGGTCGAAATCGGGCGCGATATCCATCGGGGATCGAGGCTTTCTGGCGCGGCCGGGCGATCGGGGCCTGGCCGGATGGTGGCGAGACGGAGCGGCGGTGGGCTCAGGAGCCCTGGGCCGGATACATCTGATCGATCAGGGTGGTGTTGATCGTGGCCGGATGGCGGGCGCGCAGCACCTTCTCGTACTGCGACAGAATGCCCTGCGACAGCCCCTGTTCTAGCCGCGCACCGGCGGCGGCGGCCTCGGCGCCCTCAGGTGCCGGCGGGGTGATCACATCGGCCACGACCGCGACGATCCGGCCGCCATTGGCGGTCTCGGCCATCACCGCATCACCGGTGCCAGCGGCGAAGGCATCCTGGACCAGCTCGGCCGGCAGGTTGACCGGCTGCGGCTGTACCGCGGCCTCGGCACCGGCGATGCGGCCGCGGCGATCGATCGCCGGCGGGGTCTCGACATCGATGCCGGCCTCGGCGGCGGCGGCGGCGAGCGTGCCGCCGGCATTCACCGCCTCGACCATGCGGTTGGCCGCGGCTTCGGCCCGTGTGCGGGCTTCCTCGGCACGCCAGTCGGCGATCACCCGATCCTTCACCGCGTCAAGCGGCCGCTCCTCGGGCTCGGTGACGCTGTCGACGCGCAGGATGAAATAGCGCCCGTTTTCCCATTCGGTCAGCGCCGTGGTGGCACCCTGGTCGGTCGAGAAGGCAAGGGCGGTGAAACGGTCGGTGTCGGGCGCGCGCTCGACCTCGCGGCCCAGGCCGTCGGTGCCGTCGGCGGCGATCGCGTCGATCTTCACCAGATCGAGGCCGAACTGCTGGGTCAACTGTTCCAGGGTGGCGCCGCCGGCCAGGCTGTCCTCGATGCCCGTTGCTTCCTCATAGACACGGTCGAGGGCGCGTTCGAGCTTCAACTCGTCGTCCAGACCGCGGCGAACCTCGTCGAAGCTCTGAACCCGGCCCTCCACGACATCGCGCGCGGTCAGCAGATGCCAGCCCAGTGGGCTCTCGACCGGCGCCGACACCTCGCCTTCCGCCAGCGCGAAGGCGGGATCGGCCAGTTCCGGCAGCATCTGTTCGCGGGTGACCTGACCCAGGTCGATCGTCGAACGGTCGAAACCCAGATCGGCGGCGACGGTGTCGAAATCCTCGCCGGCCGCGATACGAGCATGCGCCGCCTCGGCGGCGGCCTTGTCGGGGAAGGTCATCTGGCTGACCGAACGGCTGGCCGGGGTGGTGTAGCGGTCGAGATGGATGTCATAGGCCTCGCGCAGCGCCGCTTCGTCGACGGTGATCTCGGCGGCCAGCGCTTCGGGCGTCAGCGTCGCGAAGCTGACCGCGCGGCGCTCGGGGATGGCATAGCGGCCCTTATTCGCCTCGTAATAGGCGGCGAGCGCATCGTCGGACGGCGCTTCGACGACCGCCGGATCGGCGGGCACGCGGGCGGTGATCAACCGGCGCTGCTCGGCCGCGAACATATGGTCCAGCCGGACGAGCGGCTCTGGCGCCGGCACCGGCGCCGCGAGCGCCTGGATCAACTGCTGGCGGCGCAGGTCGCGGGCCAGCGAGGTTTCGTAATCGGCGGGCGTATAGCCGTTGCGGGCCAGAACCTGCTCATAGACCTGCCGGTCGAAGCGGTTGCCCAGCCCCTGGAACGCCGGCGCTTCGGTGATCGCGCGGGCGATCATCTCGTCGGTGACGCCAAGCCCCAACCGGTCGGTCTCGGCGCGGATCATGGCGTCGCCCACCGCCAGACCGACCGAGCGTTCAAGCAGACCCATGCTGCGGGCCATGGACTGGTCGAAGGTCGGGCCGAAGACCTGGCGGGCACGTTCGATCTCGCCCTGATAGATCCGGCTGAATTCGGCCGGCGTCACTTCGGCGCCACCGACATCGGCAATGACGTTGGTCTGGCGGTCGCGGAAGATGTCGCCGATGCCCCAGACCGCGAAACTGGCCGCAAGCGCGATCAGAAACACACGGAACAACCAGTGACGAGAGGCGGAGCGAAGCTGGTTCAACATGTGTGCTAGGTCCTGATCTCTGTAATCGGCGCCGTTGGCAGGATCTGCCGGGCGTGCCGCGCGGATGCGGCGCAGGGCGGTCCGGTTCGGGGCGCATCATAGAAGCGGGCATGCCTGCGTCGCAATCTTGAAACCGGCCGGCCGCATATCGGCCCTGCTGTATATGGTGCCGCGCCGACTGGAAATGGTGTTCAAGGCATGTTATAGCAGCCGCGACCGGACGCGGAGGACGCGTTTGCCGGAGGTGGATGCGTGCGTGATCGCATGGGGTTCTGCCGGCAAGGAACCCGGCACCGGTCTTCCAGGCTTCGGCCGGGCGTTTTGAACAAGCATCTTCTCGGAGGAGTCTTCAGGCATGCCGCATCGTCCAACGCCGCTGGTCGCCGGGAACTGGAAGATGAACATGCTGTCGGCCGATGGCCGCGCGCTGGCCGCCGCCGTGGCCGCCGGTGCCGGGTCGATCGCCGCCGAGCTTGCCGTCTGCCCGCCGGCGCCGCTGCTGCCGGTGGTGAGCGATGCGCTGAACGGCTCGACCGTGGCACTGGGCGCGCAGGATTGCCACGCCGAAGCCTCGGGCGCCCATACCGGCGATGTTGCGGCCGTGCTGCTGGCCGATCTGGGCTGCCGCTATGCGATTGTCGGCCATTCCGAACGCCGCCAGGACCATGACGAAGGCGATGAGCAGGTGGCGGCGAAAGCCGCCGCCGCCGCCGCCGCCGGCCTGATCGCGATCGTCTGCGTCGGTGAGACGCTTGACCAGTACAAGGCGGGCGAGGGGGTCGCGGTCGTGGAACGCCAGATCGCCGGCTCGATTCCGGCCGGGGCCTCGCCGGGCCGGCTGGTCATCGCCTATGAGCCGGTCTGGGCGATCGGCTCGGGCCTGGTGCCGGCCAATGACGATATCCGGGCGGTGCACGGCGCGATCCGCGCCCGCCTGGCCGAACGCTTCGGCGACGACGCCCACGGCATCCGCATCCTGTATGGTGGGTCGGTCAAGCCGGGCAATGCCGCGGAAATCCTTGCCATCGAGAATGTCGATGGCGCCCTGGTGGGTGGCGCCAGCCTGAAGGCCGCCGATTTCCTCGCGATCGGGGCGGCCGCCCCGGCGCGTTGAGCCGACGGCCACCCTTGACGATCGCACCCTCCGACACGAGATCCGCGGACAAGCCCTGAGACGGCCCCGCATCCACACTTTCGAGAACGGACCACACGCCCCATGGAAAGTGTTCTGCTGGTCATCCACCTGCTGCTGGCGATCGCGCTGATCATCACGATCCTTCTGCAGCGCAGCGAAGGCGGTGCGCTCGGCATCGGTGGCGGCGGTGGTGGCGGCGGCGGTCTGATGTCGGTGCGCGGCCAGGCCAATCTGCTGACCCGCGCAACCGCCGTGCTGGCCACGCTGTTCATCATCACCAGCCTTGGCCTGGCGATTCTGGGCGGAACCCATTCCAAGGGCAGTTCGGTCCTGGATCGCATCGAGACACCGACCGGCCCCGCGGCTCCGATCGGGCCGGCCGTGCCCAGCACACCCACGGCGCCGGCAGCACCCGCGACCTCCGATGCGGCCCCGGCAGCACCAGCGGCACCGGCACCGGCGGGTGACACGGTGACGCCGCCCACGGCGCCGGCCGCCGACTGAAACGACACCTCTTCGGGCCCCGCGCCGCTTCGGCCGCGGGGCTCGGAGCTTCCGGACCCCGCATGACGCGGGTTTGCAGATCGAGATCAGGTCAAGGGCCGGTGCGTCGATCGCCGGCCGCCTGTGGTTCCAGGTGCGGCAGCATGATGCCGGACGCAGACCCGCCAGGTGCCCACCTATCGACGTGCGCGCGCGCCCCCGCGCCAAAGACCAGGACGAGCTTTCCCCATGACGCGTTTCATCTTCATCACCGGCGGCGTGGTCTCCTCGCTGGGCAAGGGCCTGGGTTCGGCGGCGCTGGGTGCGCTGCTCCAGGCCCGCGGCTATCGTGTGCGCCTGCGCAAGCTCGACCCCTATCTGAACGTCGATCCGGGCACGATGAGCCCGTATCAGCATGGCGAGGTCTTCGTCACCGATGACGGTGCCGAAACCGACCTGGACCTTGGCCATTACGAGCGCTTCACGGGCGTCGCCGCCCGCCGCAACGACAACGTCACCTCGGGCCGGATCTATTCCGAGGTGATCGCACGGGAACGGCGCGGCGATTACCTGGGCGGCACCGTGCAGGTCATCCCGCATGTCACCGACTGCATCAAGGAATTCATCCTGGCCGATGCGGATGCCCATGATTTCGTCCTGTGCGAGATCGGCGGCACGGTGGGTGACATCGAAAGCCTGCCGTTCATGGAGAGCATCCGCCAGCTTGGCAACGAGCTGGGCCCCGAGGGGGCGGTGTTCATCCATGTCACGCTGGTGCCTTACATCAAGGCGGCAGGCGAGCTGAAGACCAAGCCCACCCAGCATTCGGTGAAGGAACTGCGCGGCATCGGCATTCAGCCGAACATCCTGCTGGTGCGCTGCGACCGCGAGATTCCGGCATCCGACCGTCGCAAGATCGCGCTGTTCTGCAATGTCCGCGAGGAAGCGGTGGTGCCGGCCTATGACGTCGAGACCATCTACGAGGTGCCGATCCGCTATCACGAGCAGGGCCTGGATACCCAGGTTCTGAAGTCGTTCGGCATCACCGGCGCGCCGCGCCCGGACCTGTCGGGCTGGGAACGTGTGGTCGACCGGGTGAAGCGGCCGGAAGGCGAGGTCACCATCGCGGTGGTCGGCAAGTATGTCGAGCTGATGGATGCCTACAAGTCGCTGAACGAGGCCCTGACCCATGGCGGCATCGCCAACAACGTCAAGGTCCGGACGAAGTGGATCGACGCCCAGGTGTTCGAGCGCGAGGACGCGATCGAGCACCTGAGCGGCGTGCATGGTATTCTGGTGCCCGGCGGTTTCGGCGAACGTGGCGCCGAGGGCAAGATCGCAGCGGTCACCTTCGCGCGTGAACGGCGCATCCCCTATTTCGGCATCTGCTTCGGCATGCAGATGGCGGTGATCGAGATCGCCCGCCATCTGGCCGGTCTGCCCAAGGCCTCGTCGACCGAGTTCGGCCCGACGGAAGAAGCCGTGGTCGGCCTGCTGACCGAATGGCAGCGCAGCGACGGCTCGACCGAAACCCGCAGCCATGGCGGCGATCTGGGCGGCACCATGCGTCTTGGTGCCTATGACTGCGCTCTGGTGCCGGGTACCCGTGCTGCCAGCATCTATGGCAATGTGGAACGGATCGCCGAACGCCACCGGCATCGCTGGGAAGTGAACGTCAATTATCGCCAGCGGCTTGAAGCGGCCGGTCTCAGCTTCTCGGGCCTGTCGCCGGATGGCGTGCTGCCCGAGATTGTGGAGATGCCCGGTCATCCGTGGTTCGTCGGCGTCCAGTTCCATCCGGAACTGAAGTCGCGGCCGTTCGAGCCGCATCCGCTGTTCGTGTCGTTCGTGCGTGCCGCGATGGACCAGTCGCGGCTCGTCTGACGCTCCGGCCCGGGCCATATCCGGTCATCCGGTGTGGCCCGGGCTGCCGACCATCGATGGAAGGCCCACCGATCATGACCGAGACCCCGAACACCCTGCGCCGCGTGCGTGTCGGCGCGCTGGAGATCGCCAACGATCTGCCGCTGGTGCTGATCGCCGGCCCCTGCGTTCTGGAAAGCCGGGCCCATGCGCTCGAAGTGTCGGCGGCACTCAAGGAGATGTCGGTCAAGCTCGGCATCGGCCTGATCTACAAGACCTCGTTCGACAAGGCCAACCGGACCTCGGCCAATGCCGAGCGGGGGCTGGGCTTGAAAGAGGCGCTGCCGATCTTCGCCGAGATCCGCGAGACCACGGGCATGCCGGTGCTGACCGACGTGCATCTGCCGGAACAATGCGCCATGGCGGCCGAGGCAGTCGACGTGCTCCAGATCCCGGCATTTCTGTGCCGTCAGACCGACCTTCTGGTCGCCGCAGCCGAGACCGGCCGGGTGGTCAACGTCAAGAAGGGCCAGTTTCTGGCCCCATGGGACATGGCCAATGTGGTCGCCAAGCTGGATGCCGCCGGCAACGGCAATGTCATGCTGACCGAGCGTGGCGCCAGCTTCGGTTATAATACGCTGGTGACCGATTATCGCGGCCTGCCGGTGATGGCCCGCACCGGCTGCCCGATCGTGTTCGACGCCACCCATTCGGTTCAGCAGCCGGGCGGCCTGGGCGGCCGCAGCGGCGGCCAGCGTGAATTCGTGCCGGTGCTGGCACGGGCGGCGGCGGCGGTGGGTGTTGCCGCGATCTTTGCCGAGACCCATCCCGACCCCGACAAGGCGCCCAGCGACGGCCCGAACATGGTGCCGCTGAAGGCCCTGCCGGCCATGGTGGAAGACTGGATGGCATTCGACGCCCTGGCCAAGGCCCGGCGACTGGTCGTCTGACCTGCCGCATCACCGCACCGACGCCGCAGTGTCACCTGATCCCGTTACACTGCCCATCATGCCGGGCTTCCTGCCATGATCCGGCCGATCCCCGGCCCCGCACTGCCCCCGAAGCCTTGCCTTGAACGGAGAGCGAGACATCTCATGACTGCCATTGTCGATATTCGTGCCCGCGAGATCCTGGACAGCCGCGGTAATCCGACCGTCGAGGTCGATGTCGAGCTGGAGAGCGGCGCCATCGGCCGCGCCGCCGTGCCGAGCGGGGCGTCCACCGGCATCCGCGAAGCGGTGGAGAAGCGCGACGGCGATGCCAGCCGCTATCTGGGCAAGGGCGTCGAGCAGGCCGTCGACGCAGTGATGGGCGAGATTTCCGATGAGTTGATCGGCTATGACGGCGAGGACCAGATCGGTATCGACCATGCGCTGATCGAGCTGGACGGCACCGAGAACAAAGAGCGCCTGGGCGCCAATGCCATTCTCGGCGTCAGCCTTGCTACGGCGCGCGCCGCGGCCGAGGAGGCCGGCTGGCCGCTGTTCCGCTATGTCGGCGGCGTGATGGCACATACCCTGCCAGTCCCGATGATGAATATCATCAATGGTGGCGCCCATGCCGACAACCCGATCGACATCCAGGAATTCATGATCATGCCGGTGGCGGCGGAGAGCATCGGCGATGCGATCCGCACCGGCGCCGAGATCTTCCATCATCTGAAGAAGCAGCTGTCGGCGGCCGGCCACAACACCAATGTCGGCGACGAGGGCGGCTTCGCGCCCAATCTGGGCAGCAATGCCGAGGCGATCGACTTCATCATGAAGGCGATCGAAGCCGCGGGTTACACGCCCGGCGACGACGTGATGCTGGCACTGGATGCCGCATCGTCGGAATTCTTCAAGGATGGCAAATATCATCTGGACGGCGAGGGCCGCGTGCTCGGCGCCGACGAGATGGTGCGCTTCTACGAGGATCTGGTCGGCCGCTATCCGATCGTGTCGATCGAGGACGGTATGGCGGAAGGCGACTGGGACGGCTGGGCGGCCCTGACCCGCGCGATCGGTGACAAGGTGCAGCTGGTCGGCGACGATCTGTTCGTCACCAACCCGGCGATCCTGGCCGAAGGCATCGAGAAGGGCGTCGCCAACTCGATCCTGATCAAGGTCAACCAGATCGGCACCCTGACCGAGACCCTGCGCGCCGTCGAGATGGCTCATCGTGCCGGCTATACCGCGGTGATGTCGCATCGCTCGGGCGAAACCGAGGACACCACCATCGCCGATCTGGCGGTTGCCACCAATTGTGGCCAGATCAAGACCGGCTCGCTGTCGCGGTCGGACCGGCTGGCAAAGTACAACCAGCTGATCCGGATCGAGGAAATCCTGGGCGATACCGGTTATTACGCCGGGCGCGGGGCGCTGAAGGCGCTGGCCCGCCGCTGAGCGGCAGGCAGGCGAGACTTAAGGCGAGACAATGGAAAGCCGGCTGGAGCGATGTCTTCAGCCGGCTTTTTCACGGGCCGGACCCGGCCGTGGCCTCGACACGACAGGTCCGGCCCGGCACCCGGCGGTCCCTGTCCCGACACAACCGTGCGTGGCGCCGCTCACGGCACGTCGGGTTTGTCCTCAATGTCGGGTTCGTCCCCGACCACATGGATTTCCGGGGCACGTGCGGTGGCGGGCCCATCGAGAACCAGAGTGATGGTGGCGAGCCAGCGTGGCATATCATCCAGGCCGGCCAATGGCGCGATCAGCCATTCCGCACTGCGCCATTCCCCGCGCGGCCATGTGGCACGGTCGATGCCCCACAGCACCACGCCGTCATCAATGGCGCGGGCATAGGTCTTCGCGACCACTTGCCAGCGATCGCCATAGAGATCGGGGCCGACAATCCTGCCGGTGGCATCGCGTCCGGCCAGAGTCACAATGGTGCTGCCGACATAGCGGTGCACGAACTGGCCGTCGGCCAGGCGCTCCAGAATGACCATCATGGGCAGCAGGCGCGGCCTGGCGATCAGGATATCGAAATCACGCCGCAGTGGCATGGGACGCCCATGTCTGCAGGCGCGCCAATAAGTGATCAGGCTGTCAATGCGCGGGTCACGGCGCCTGTCCGAACGGGCTGGCGTTGACGGGCCGGAAGCTGAGGGACAAACGGGAGCATCACCAGTCATCCCCCGATCATCAGCGCTGCCGTCCGGATGTGCAAGAGGCTCGTCATTGCAGGCGCCATGTTACCGGGCCTGTAAGTCGGTGATCCCTTGCCGATGGGTTCCATGTTATCCTGACACCTCTGTTTCAGCACTCTCGCAGCCGGGAGCACGTAGGATTGGCCGGTCTTAAAGCGATCATCGAACGTCGAATGCCGCGGCTTTATGCGCGGTTGATCGATCTCCGTGACCGGATGGCGCCGGATTATGGCGAGATGGAGCTGGCCCTTGTGCCGCTGCTGGCCGAAGCCGATGCGGATGCCTATGATATCGGTGCCAATCACGGGTCCTATACCGCGCCGATGCTGCATACGGCGGGTCGGGTGGTGGCTTTCGAGCCCAACCCGACGCTTGGCACCGTATTGAAAACACGCTTCGGCCGCGAATTGCGGGAGGGCAAGCTGGTGCTGATGGCCATGGCGCTGGGCGACGCCGATGGCGAAGCCGTGCTCCATGTGCCTGAGGCGGGCTCCGGCCTGGCCTCGATCAAGGCCGATGCGGTGGAGAGTGTCGCGACGCCGGCCATGCTTCACATCACTGTGGCGATCCGCCGCCTGGATGATCTGGCGGTCGAGATCGGTCGCAATCGGCGGGTGGCCTTCATCAAGATCGACGTCGAGGGTTTTGAGGGCACGGTGCTGCGCGGCGGCCTCGCCACCCTGCGCGAACAGCGACCAAGCCTGCTGATCGAGGCGGAGGAACGCCATACCCCAGGCACATTGGCCGATCTGCAGGCCATGTTGGGCCCGATCGGCTATCGCGGCCTGTATCTGCGCGATGGCCGTCTGCACGACATGACCGGCTTCGATATCGCCCGCCTTCAGGATCGCTCGGCCCTGAATGCCGATGGCACCCGGCGTCTGCCCGATCGGGTCTATGTCAACAACTTCATCTTCATCGCCCGGCCGGAACCACTTGCCCGGCTGGAAGCGACCTATGGGCCCGTAACCACCACAGGCTGAACGGGCGACCACAGGCTGAACGGCTCAGGGCAATTCCATGAGGACGGCCCGCACGGACACTGTGCCACCCGCGCCTCAGCAGGTTTCGCCGCCAAATCCCTCGCACACGGCCTGAAGCATCATCATGCCGCTGGGGCTGGACGGGTCACCGCCACCCGGCGGCGTGCCCAACATGCCATAGATCATGATGCCCGCCAGGTCGCGGGCGGCGATTCGCGCGGCGAGGTCACGGATGCCCGCCATATCCGGTACGGTCTGTCCGGTGGGGTCGGGCGGCACGATCAGCCCCAGCGCAAGCGGACCATCCCAGATCGCACGATAGGCATCGAAGGCACGTTCCGGCTGAAAGGCGGGGCCGCCCGCATAGGCCATGATCGAGACCATATCGACGGCGGCAGCCGCCTCGCGGTCGCGGCCCAGCCACAGCATCGATCCGGTGTGAGGGCTGGGTGGCCGGTCGTTCAGGAAGTCGCCGGTACCATAGGCGCCGGTGCTCCAGGCCGGCACCGCCAGCATCATCGGACGCGGCAGGGCGGCGCGGGTCTGGGCGATCAGCCGCGTCCATGTGGTGTCGGTCAGGCAGACGACGGTCGGTCCACGGCGAGCCTCGGCCGACTGGCATCCCGGGTCGGCCGGTTCGTAGTCCAGATCGATGCCGTCTGCGCCCAGGTCACGGACAAGCCGCGCCAGCGCCGCCGGATCGTAGAGCGACCAGCCTGTCATATAACCGGAGCCGCCGACCGAGATCAGCACCCGGATTGAGGGCGCGCGCGTCTTCAGGGCAGCGATCGCCTCTGCCAGAACCTGTCCCGACACCGGCACCTGAATGCCGGTGCCGTCCAGCTCCAGATCCCCCCGATACACCAGATCCGGCTTAGCAAAGCCGATCGCCAGCACATCGACATGGGCGGGTGTGGCGGCAAGCAGGGTGTCCGGGCCGGATACCCCCGGCAGTTCGGACCAGCTTTCATAATAGGCCATGGAAAACGGCGTCGGCAGCGGCACGCGCGGCTCGGCCGCGCCGGCCGGCACCGACATGACCGGTGCCAGCGCCAGCATCGACGCCAGCGCCATGGCGGCGCAGGCCGACCGTGGTTGCCGGTCTCGTCCTGTCTGCCTGTCCATGCGCCACCTCCTCGCGATCAGAACACGTCGCGGCCGGCCATGCCGCCGAACAGCGTGCGGACCATGATCCGGATGTCGAACCACAGCGTCCAGTTCTCGATGTATTGCAGGTCCAGTTCAACGCCCCGTTTGGCCTTGTCCGCATCGTGGATGCCGCCGCGCATGCCGTTGATCTGCCCCCAGCCGGTGATGCCGGGCTTCACGCGGTGACGGGCGGCATATTCCTGGACCGTCTCGAAATAGGTTCGCTCGCCGACCAGCATGTTGGGAACATGGGCGCGGGGGCCCACCACCGACATCTCCCCCCGCAGCACGTTGAACAACTGCGGCAGTTCATCGATGCTGGTCCGCCGGATGAACCGGCCGATGCGGGTGATGCGCGGATTGTCGAGCGGCGTGCCGCGTGAGCCGTCATCGGTTGGATCGACCGTCATCGACCTGAACTTGAACATGTCGAAATCGCGGCCGTTGAATCCGACCCGGCGTTGCCGGAACAGGATCGGTCCGGGGCTGTCGACCTTGACCATGATCGCCACCGTCAGCAGCAATGGCGACAGCAGGGCGATGGCGGTCCCGGCGACGATATAGTCCAGAATGCTCTTCAGGATCGCGTCGGAGCCCTTCAGCGGGCGGCGCGCGACCTGAAGGAAGGGCAGGCCGCCGACGCTGAACAGCCGGGCCCCGCGTAGATTGATCCAGTCGGCCTCGATCGGCAGCAGCACGTCGGCCGGGATCGAGCACAGTTTGCGCATCATCTCGGCGATGCGCTGGCCGGCGCGCCAGGGCAGGGCGATGATCACCACATCCACCCGCTCCTGCCGGGCGCGCTTGACCAGATCGTCGACCCCATGGGTGACGGTCAGCCCGGCGATCTCGACGGCACGCCGCGTCGCCCGGTCGTCGAACACGCCGATCAACTCGTACAAGTCGCGATGTCCGGGGGCCGCAAGATAGCGGATCGCGGCCTCGCCTTCTTCACCGGCACCGATGACGGCCACCCGCCGCTTCAGCGCGCCGCGGGTTTCCATGCCGGCCACCATCAGCCGGGCGACCGCGCGTCCGGTCATCTGCAACACCAGGGCGCCCAGCGCGAAGGCTGCCAGCCAGCTCTCAACGATGCTGTCGGGGAGGAAGACGACCGCGAACAGGCCGGTGACCGCCGTGGCGATGATCAGCGCCAGCACCACATCCACGACCTGTCCGCGCAGGCTGCGATACCGCTCCCAGCGATACACCCGGCGGGATTCGTTGATCTGCACCAGCGGGATCACCGCCAGAACGCCCAGCAGAAGAGATTGCGCCCAGGTGATATCCGTCAGGGTCGCTTCCGACAGCGGTCGGGCCAGCACCGCCGCCACCAGCAGCGTCAGGGCATCGACTGTCTTGACCGCCCGGTTCACCAGCCCGAAGGTCACATTGCGTACGCGTGGCGTAATGCTCTCGGATGTCGTCATGCGCGCCTGTAATCGGGTCGGGGGGCGGATCGGAAGCGCCGGGCGGGGAAGGGTCGCGCGAAATCCGGCATCAGCCGGTCCGCGCCGTGAGGAATGGCCGCAGGCGGGATGGCATCGGCAGTGCCGCCAGCGGACGGGCTGCCGGCAGCAGCCAGCGCACGACCATGGCGGTGCCGATGCCGCCCTGTGCCGTGGCAACGGCCGTCGCGATGGCCGCGCCGACGGCGCCTCCGAGCGGAATGAACACCAGGGACAATAGCAGAACCATCGCAAGCTGCGCGAGGTTTAGCCGCTGCAGGGTGCCGCCATTGCCGGTCATTGCCAGCAGCACGTCCTGGCCGGTATACAGCGCGTTGACCGCCTGACCTGCGGCCAGGATCATCAGTGGCAGGCTCGCCATCACGAATTCGGGCGACAATATGCCCAGCAGGGTTTCGGGGACGACGATCATCATCACGCAGACCCCGCCGCCGAGCCCGGCCCCGAGCAACTGGATCTGCCGGTTCAGGGCCGCGAGGCCCGCCATGTCGCCACGACGGTGCAGGGTGGCAAAACGCGGGCTTGCCACTGTTCCCAGGCTGACCAGAACCATCCAGACCAGCATCGAGATGCGAAGCGCGACGCTGAAGGCGCCGACATCGGCCGCATCCGCCACCATGCCCAGCAGCAGGACCGGCAGCGACACGATGGTGGCCTGAACCATTTCCACCACCATCAGCGGCCAGGCCGTCCGCATCAACGGCGGCATCGGCTCCAGAGCCTGACCCGATGCCAGATCCTCTGGCGGCAGGTTCGCCGCAAAGCGGGCATGGTCGGCCGCGAAGATGGCCAGCGCGATCGCACCGCAGATCCAGATGGCGACACCCATCGCGGTGACCAGCGTCGTGGCGTCCCGGGCGCCCAGCAACAGCGACAGCACGGTCAGCGCCGGCCAGAATGCGTTCTGAAGGAATTGGGCAGATGTGGTGCGACCGGCGCCGGCAAGGGCTGCCGTCAGTGTGAAGGTGGTCGCCATGCCCGATACGGCAATCGCCCCACACATCAACGGCGTGGCGAGGGCCGGGTCGTTGAAGACATGGAACGCCAGAATCCGGGCTGCCAGGACGGTCAGAAGACCCAGGGCAGCCCCGACCGCAGTCACCCGCAGCACGCCGATGACCAGGGTACGACGCGCCTCAAGGCCCTGATACAGGCCCAGCTCCGCACCCAGATGCCGGGTCAGGGCCCTGTCGATGCCCATGCGGCCGAAGGTGGAAAGCCAGCTGGCCCAGGTGAGGCACAGAAAGAACAGGCCGGCTTCCGCAGCACCCAGCATGCGGGCGGTGAGAAGATAAAGCGCCAGCTTGGAAATGATTTCGAACCCGCGTACCGCGAACCCGGCCACCACAGGGCCTCCCAAAAGGGTGGCAAATTTTCCCATGCTGCATCCATCTCTCTGAATGGTCCGTAGATCGATACGGCTGTCCGGTGCCGGTCAGGGGTCTGCGACACTATAGCCTGAGGGTGCATATCGCAGGGCAACGGAGCCTGTTGCAGAATGGGCTCCAAACCTGTCGATGTCCGCTTGCCCCCGCGCTGCGGGGCTGATTCCCTCGGGTGAGGTG